>CAYVOE010000044.1:4156-15932 GCA_964452795.1 uncultured Nitrospiraceae bacterium | reverse complement strand
GACGGCGTCCGTGTCGGCTCCGGCGGCCCAGGCGCGGTTCCGCGCCCGATCCGGCCGGGACCGGGTAGGCCTGATGCGGGCGATGGTGGGATATTTCCTTCTGATAAGCCTGAGCATCGTCTTCCTGATTCCTCTGGCCTGGAGCGTATCGACGTCGCTCCAGACCCAGGAACAGGTGTACGACGCCGAGATGCACTGGATCCCCAAGCCGGTCCAGTGGAGCAACTACGCCAAGGCCGTCACCGCCATCCCGTTCTTTACGTATCTGCGGAATTCCGTGATCGTGACCGTGCTCTCGATAGTGGGGGTGGTGTTGTCTAGCTCGCTGGCGGCCTACTCGTTTGGCTGTTTGAACTGGCCGGGGCGGGACGCGCTGTTCGTGGTGCTCCTGGCGACGATGATGCTGCCGCCCCAGGTCACGCTCATTCCCTTGTTCATCCTCTTTTGTGAACTGGGCTGGGTGGACACGTTAAAACCCCTCGTGGTACCCACGTTCCTGGGCGGCGGGGCGTTCTTCATCTTTCTATTGCGCCAGTTCTTCAAGACGCTGCCGAAGGACCTGTTCGAGGCGGCGCGCATCGACGGGTGCACCTCCTTCGGCATCTGGTGGCGCATTGCGCTGCCCTTGTCGCGCCCCGCGCTGATGACGGTGATCATCTTTACGTTGAACGGGACCTGGAACGACTTCCTGGGGCCCTTGATCTACCTCAACAGCGAGGAGACCAAGACCCTGGCGCTGGGGCTCCAGGCCTTTACGGGCCAGACGGGGGCGGCCCAGAGCGAGCTCATGGCGGTCTCGGTCCTGATGATCCTGCCCTTGTTGGTCGTGTTCTTCCTGGGCCAGCGGTATTTCGTGGAAGGCATCGCCCTAACCGGATTGAAGGGGTAGACCCGATGACCTCAGCGACGGCGGCACCCGGAGTCTCTTCGCCCGCGCGAGACCGCATCCGCCGGGTGATCCGGCGCGAAGGGCTTCCGGACCGGGTTCCGGTCGAGATCGGGATCGGTCCGTGGTACGCGTGCCGGCTCGTGGGCGCCACCACGGTGGACCTGGTCCACAACAACCCTTCTCCCCAGGAGGCGATGCTCGAGGCCTTTCGCCGATTCGACTACGACCCGTGGTTGTGGGCGACGCCGCCGGCGGGACTCGAGAGCCGGTGGGTCGGCGAGTGCGAAGAGCCCCGGGTTCACGAGGAGGTGCTCTGCGACACGGCGGAATGCCACCGGGTGCGCTATCGCGTGGACACGCCCTACGGGCCCCTGACCTGGACCGACGAGACCGTCGCGGGGCGGCCCACGGTTGAGATCGAGTACCCCATCAAAGACCCCGAGACGGACTGGCCCCGGTACCGGTACTGGATGGGCGAAGCGCGCCAATACGCCGACCGATTCACCATCGACCCCGTGGTGTGGGGCCGGGGCGTCGGCGGTCCCGGGGCGTGCCTGCCCGTGAGCTGGTGGGTTTCCATCCGACAGGGCGGGATCGAGGCGACGACCTACGATCTCGCTTTGAATACGCCCTTCATGGAAGAGGTTTTCGCGTGGTACACCGCCCGCACCCTCGAGGAATTGGGGGCCGTGCTGCGGGCGGAGCCACGCGACGCCATCGACGCGTACTTCATCCAGGGCTCGTCTTCGTCGCTGAGCCACAGTTCCCTGGCCTTTTTCGAAATGTACGACCTGCCCTTCGTGAAGGCCGTGACCCGGCTGACGAAGGAGGCCGGGTTGCCGTCGCACCTCCACGTGTGCGGCCGGTCCCGGGCGATCGTCGAGCGGTGCCACGACGAGACGGACCTCGACATCATGGAGCCCCTGGAACCGGAGCCGGGGGGCGACTGCGACCTTGGCGACATCAAGCGCCGGTTCGGGAAAAAGCTGGTATTGAAGGGCAACGTCAACACCTTCCAGGTGCTGGCCTACGGGACGGCGGCGCAGGTCCGGGAGACGGCGCGGCGCTGCCTCGACGACGCCATGGAAGGCGGCGGCTTCTGGCTGGCCACGGGCGACCAGACTCCCGCGAACGCGCCCGAGGAGAACCTGGTGGCCCTGATCGAGACCGCACGCGAGTACGGTCGGTATTAGGCGTTTCCGGCGGCAGGTGGTGAGACTCTAAATCGGGAAGTACGCTTTGCCGTCCCTTTTCCCTTTTTGCACAGCGAGGAGGCATTCGACGTATGGCCGTGGAACTGTCGACCCTGGCAGACCGGTATGAACAGGAAGGCTACGCCATAGTGCGTAACGCGGTGGACCCGGAGCTCCTCGACGAAATCCGGAAGCACGTGGACTGGCTGCATGCCCGCTATCCGGAGAAGAAGCCGAAACAGCTCCATGTGCGCGACGTGGACGACCCCTTCTACATCCGCGCGGCCGGCGACGACGGGCTGCTCGATATCGCCGAAGCCATCCTGGGACCGAACATTGCCGTTTTCGCCACGGGCTATTTGCTCAAGGAACCGGGCGTCGGGTTCCCGGTGCTGTGGCACCAGGACGGAAGCTACTGGCCGTTGGATCCCATGGAAGTGACCACGCTGTGGCTGTCGATCGAGGCCTCGACGCCCGAAAACGGGTGCATGCGGGTGATCCCCCGGACCCACACGCTGAACCTGCAGGAGATGCAGACGCGCAACGACGTGGAGAATTTCCTGGAGTCCGAGATCGCGCCCGAGTTCGTCGACGAATCCCAGGCCGTAGACCTCATCCTGGAGCCCGGCGACGTGTCCATGCACCATCCCAACATCATCCACGGGTCTTATGCCAACCGGAGCGACAAGTGGCGCAAGACCCTCATCGTGCGCTACATCGCAGCTTCGACGCGCATCACCCAGCAGCCCTGGCCCGGCGCGACGCTGCTCCGGGGCGTCGCTCCCGAGGACGTGGCGGGCCAGTATTCCGCGAAGCCGAAGTACGTGGAAGGCCGGCACATGCCTTTCCGCGGCTGCGAGGCCTGGCGCTGAACCGACGAGACGGCGGGGAAACCGGTCAGCACGCGTAGATCTCGGTCCAGGCGGGACGGTATCCGACGCGGGTCGCGAGGGTGCTCGAGGGGACGTTGCCAATGGCGGTGGTGTAGTAGGGCACCTTGTCGTGATCGAGGACGGCGGCGGTGACGCGGCTGACGAGGGCCCGTCCGAGGCCGCGCCCGCGATGCGCCACGTCGATGTCGACGCCCACCTGCCACAACTCGTCAGAATCGGCGGAAGCGCCGGCCATTCCGACGATCTGTTCGCCTACGGAAGCGACGGCGGCCAGGACGTCGGGACGGGGGCTGTCGGCGTCGTACATGAGGGCGTTGTAGAACTCGGTGGTGTCGTAGAGCTTGAGGATCTCGTCTCGCGCGAGCAGCTCGACCTTGACGCCCTTGGGAGGCCGCGCGACCTTCAGGTCCTTCCGCGCGCACACGTATTTCAGCTCCGGTCCGCAGAGGTACTGCCCTTCGAGGGAGACGTACTCGTGCAGGTACCACATGCCGGCGGCGGAGAAGAGGTCGTCGCGACCGAGGCCGGCCAGGGTCGATTGGGCCCAGTGGAGTCGGTCGGCGCTGCACGAAATGACCACGCCGGTACCCAGGGTCACGAGGTGGAGCGACCGAGGCCGGAAGGGAAATCGGCGTCGTCCGGAGATTTCGCGCGCCTCGCGGATGAATACCCCGTTGCGTGTGAAGCAGGAGACGTCGCATGCGAAGTCGCAGGCCAGCACACGTACCACAACGTCCAGGGGATGACGCAAACCGACGGGTTCCACGTAATTTCCTCGATAAACCGGGTCTGATGTTCAAAGGGATTATCGGTATATGGGTCGAGATTCTAACCCATTGTGCCCATCCTGGTAGACCTTGCCCGCTTTGGAGCAAAACGACCGGCCGCGATTCAATCTGTCGGAAAACCCGGGCGCTCGTCCTTGAATACGACGGCCGCGTGGTGTTGAATAGGGCGGGTCCGCGACATCCGAACGACGAACGGGGAGTCTGCATGCATTTCCGAGCCCTTCTCGAGGACGGCGCCCATGCGCGCACTGGTATTTGACGGCGAATTGCGCCTGGCCGAGGTTCCGACGCCGCGGCCCGGACCGGGCGAGGCCCTGATCCGCATTTTGACCGCGGGAATCTGCAACACGGACCTCGAGTTGATGCGGGGATACATGAACTTCCGCGGGACGCCCGGCCACGAGTTCGTCGGACTGGTGGAGCAGTGCTCGAACGAGCACCTGCGAGGCAAGCGCGTGGTGGGCGAGATCAACTGCGCCTGCCGCCAGTGCACCTACTGCAAGCTCGAGATGCCGGGGCACTGCACGGAGCGCTCCGTGCTGGGGATCCTGAACCGCCCGGGGGCTTTCGCCGAGTACATCACCCTGCCCGAGGAGAACCTGCACCTGGTGCCCGGGTCGATCCGCGACGACGTGGCCGTCTTCGCGGAACCCACCGCCGCCGCCTTCCGCATCGCCGAGCAAATGCCGGTGACCAAGGAAGACCGGGTGATCGTGCTGGGCGACGGGAAGCTGGGCCAACTGATCGCTCAGGTGCTGGCGCTCCGGACCCGCAACCTCGTCTGCGTGGGACGGCATCGATGGAAGCTCGATTTGCTGTCGCGGCTCGGCATCGCCACCGCGGAGGCCGATGAACCCGTGGAGCCCGGAGCCGACATTGTGGTCGAAGCCACGGGTTCGCCCGACGGACTTCGATGGGCCTTCGAGCTGGTCCGTCCGGAGGGCACGGTGGTGCTGAAGAGCACCGTGGCCGGTCACTCGACGATGGACATGAGCGTGCCCGTCATCAACGAGGTTCGGGTGCTCGGTTCGCGGTGCGGACCTTTCCGCCCGGCCCTCGAGGCCCTGGCCCTGGGAACGGTCGAGGTGCGGCCGTTGATCACCGAGAGCTACGAACTTCGGGAAGGACCTTACGCGCTCCAGCGGGCGGCGGCCCGGGGGGTAATGAAGGTGTTGATCCACGTGCAGGATTGACCGCCAACGGAAGGATAACGAATGAAAGTCGGAATGCTGACCGCCCCCTTCCGGGATCTTTCCCTGGAAAAGGTGCTCGATTTCGCCGAGGCCTCGAACATCCCGTGTCTCGAGATCCATTCGGGACCCGGCAGCAAGCACCTGGACCCGATGAAGGCCGGGGTGAAGGATCTCGACCGCGTTCGGGAACAGGTCGAGCGGAAGAACCTCGAGATTACGAGCCTCACGTGCTACGCCAACACCACCGATCCCCAGGAGATGAAAAACATCCAGGCCTGGGCGAAGAAGACCATCGACGCGGCGGCCCGGCTGGACGTGCCGGTGGTGTGCATGCTGGCGGGGATGCCCGTCGACGGCATGAGCAAGCTCGAGACCATTCGGAAGGTGGTTCCGAAGGCCTTCAAGCCGATCCTGCAGCACGCGGCGAAGAAGAACATCAACATCGCACTGGAAAACTGGTTCGCCACGTGCCTCCAGGGGATCGACACCTTCGAGGCCCTGTTCGAGGCGGTGCCGGATGAGAACTTCGGCCTGAATTATGATCCCTCCCATCTGGTTCACCAGGAGTGCGACTACTTCCTGCCGGTCTCGATGTTTCCGGAACGCATCTTTCACACCCACGCCAAGGACACGTATATCGACCACGCGAAGCGGGCGCGGGTGGGGGTGTACGGCGACGGCTGGTGGCGCTACGTCATTCCGGGCTTCGGGTGTATCGACTGGGGCTCCTTCGTCACCCACCTGCGGCTGCACGGCTACGATCACGTGATGTCCATCGAGCACGAAGACAGCACCCAGACCCGGGAGGAAGGGTTCATCCGGGGCGCCCAATACCTCGAGCAGTTCTGCTGATTCGAACGCTGGCCATACATACCGGCGGCATCGGCGACTTCCTGCTGGCTTGTCCGGCGCTGGTGAAGCGGGCCGAGGAGGGCCCGATCGAGCTGGCGGGACGGCGGCAGCGCCTTGAACTTGCCGTGGCGGCGGGATGGGCCGAGCGGGCCCACGACCTCGACGATACGGGCTTTCCGACGCTGTTCTCCGCGCCGAGCGACCGGCTCCGACGATTTCTGGAGACTTTCGACCGGGCGGTGGTGTGGATGCGGGACGACGACGGGCGGATCCGGTCGGGGCTTGAGGCCTGCGGCCTGAGGGATGCGGTCGTGGCGCCGGGGTTGCCTCCTTCGAACTGGTCGCGCCACGCGAGCGAGTACTATTTCGAAAGCCTGGGATACCCGGGCCCCCCTCCCCCATTCCGACTGTCCATCGCGCCGGCGACGGTTCGGCACGACGTCCTCATCCATCCCGGGAGCGGCGGCGAACGCAAGAACTGGCCCGTCGACCGGTTCAGGGCCGTTGCGGACGCCCTGCGCGGACAGGGCAGGCAGGTTGAGTGGATCCGCGGTCCGGCAGAGGAAGGGCTCGCCCTTCCCGACGCGAAAGCGGCGCTGCCCGAGATGCCGCTGGTCGACCTGGCGACGCACCTGGCGGCGGCGCGCCTGTATCTGGGCAACGACAGCGGCGTCACGCACCTGGCGGCCGCGGTGGGCTGTCCGACGGTCGCCGTATTTGGGCCGACAAATCCGCACGTATGGGCGCCACGGGGATCGCACGTGCAGGTGGTACACGGGGAACCATGGCCCGAAGTCAAGGAGGTGCTGCGCGCGGTCTCCTCGGCGGCTGCGGCCGAAGGGTAACGCCCGGTAGATTCCGTTCTTGCTGCCGTTCCGAGGCGTTTTGCCCTGAAGGCCGACGATTCGTAAGATCGCCTTCGTTGTGTGGGGACGACGCCGATTCGGGCGAACGGCGGATCCGGGAGGGAATTCGATTGACCAGGGAAAAGCGACGCAAGGGGACGGATCTGAAGCCGTGGGAGTGGATCGCGGGAAACGCCCTGCTGGTTTTGGGCGCCATCCTGCTTCTGCCGGCCTGGGGCTGCCTTTCGGGCGATCCGCAGATGCGCTGCCAGACAAACCTCAAAGAACTGGGGGCGGCGTTCCGAATGTATGCCGAAGAGAACGCCGGCGCCTATCCTCCGGTTCAGATCTGGTCCAGTTCGGCGCGGGAGGACCGGAATCGCACGCGATTCATGGCCAACGGCGAATCCATTTACCCCGCGTATATTAGCGATCCGCGCGTGCTCACGTGCCCGGAAGACAAACAGGCCCCTTCCGTGATAAAGAAAAACTGGCAGCGCAGCCGTCAGTATGACCCGTGCCTCTTCGACGATACGTGGTACACCTACACGGGATGGCTGATGGTCCCCGGGAACATGCTGAACTCGGACGGGCAAGGCCTGGACGACGGCTTCGCCCGCGCCGTGGTGGACGTCATGAGCGACGGCATGCCCTTCAAGCTCGACGCGGACAGCCAGTTCTCGCGATCGGGAGGCGGCGGCGTCGGGCACCTCCTGCGCCTTCGTGCGGGGATCGAAAACCACGAGGGCGCGCCCGACGGCCTGACGCCCGCATCGATCCCCATCATGTTCGACACCTTCGGCGCCGGCGCGACCCGGGTCGATCGGCACGGGGCCGAGGGCGTCAACACGCTGTACATGGACGGCCACGTGGCCTTTGTGCCCAAGGGAGAGTTCCCCTGCGTCTCCGCGTGGCCGGAACTGCGCGAGCGCGTGGAGCAAGCCGAGCCGCTTCCCCTCTATAACATTCAGTCAGACGACGTGACGCAGGAGATGTTCAACGAGATGGGCTTCTAGCAGGTGCGCGGGATGGGCGGCGACGCTTCATCCCGCGCGCCTGCCTTCGGCGCTCGTCAACTCTCCCGGCATCACTCCAGGCTTGCCCAGGTGAACCGATGCACCGGGAGAGGCATCTCGGAATCGGCGCCGCGGACGGATTTCCACACGATCTCGTTGAGGGCGAACATGGGCGTCCGGTCGTAGTCGGAGAAGTCCATTTCCATCGATTCCCGGGCACCCCAGGCGGTGGCGGTGTTGAGCTCGTGGATGTCGATGGTCGGCTCGAGATGCTCATAGGGCGTCGGGTCGAGCTCCGTGCCGAAACAGGCATACATGGGGTTCGCCGCGGCGTCGAACTGGCTCATGGGCTGGAGGCCGAGGAGGAGCTCGATGGTCCGGAGCATGGAGCTGGTGGTGTAGAAGGTGCTGTCCACGCCCCGATTGCGTGAGTAGGGGCTGAGCACGAGCCCCACGGTGCGGCGCGCGTCGACGTGGTCCGGTCCGTCCTGGGCGTCGTCTTCAATCACGAAAATGGCGGTCTCGGGCCAGTACCGGCTGTGGGTGACGCGGTCGACGATGAGGCCCAGGCCGTAGTCGTTGCTGGCCACGGCGGCGCGGGGCGTGGGCACGCCCGGCCGGGTGCCCTTGGTATGGTCCTCGGGAAGGGCCATCACGATGAAGCGGGGCAACCGCTTGTTCGGGTCCTTGCTGTCGTAGTTCCGCTCGTACTCGTCGAACTCGCGGATGAAGACGGCGGCGTTCTCGTAGTCCCGGGCGCCCCAGCTCAGGTAATCGGGCGACACGTGTCCGCGGAGTCCCTCGGGGATGGCTTCCATGGGCCCCGACTCGCTGGCACGGGCGGCCTGCTCGCCGTAGCTGCGGAACGTGAGGCCCTTGCGCCGGCACTGGTCCCAGAGGTACCCCGAGCCCGGCACGATGGCCTGGGTGCGCGGGGCGTCGCTCTTGCCGCCGTAGCCCGCGGGCCAGGTCTTCTCGATGTAGTCGGTGGCGTAGGCGGCGTTGGACCACTGATGGCCGTCCCGGCTGACCTCCGCGTCGCAATAGAGGTTGTCGAGCAGGACGAACTGCTCGGCCAGGGCATGGTGGTTCGGGGTGACTTCGCGGCCGAAGATGCAGAGGCGCGGGTCGCCGTTGCCCTGGGGCAGGTCGCCGAAGACCTGGTCGTAGGTGCGGTTCTCCTTGATGATGTAGATCACGTGCTTGATGGGCGACTCGGCGCCGACGTCGCGGGGAACGACGGACGGTCCGGACGCGGGCCGGGCCCGGGCCAGGAGGTCGTCGTTGTACGGGCAGTTCGCGTAGGCCTTCTCGGTCAGCTCGCGCATCCGGCCGCGGCATTCCTCGAGGTTCACGAGGTCGACGGAGCCTTTCATGAGCGACTTCACCGAGCCCCGTCCTTCGCCGTCCTCGTTGCGTAGCGGGCTGTGGGGTCCGCGCAAGGTGTGGTAGGAGCCGCCGCTCCCCTTGCTGTTGCCGATGCACAAGGTGGCGCCGTCGGGCGTCACGGCGAGGGCCGACGGATACCACCCCGCCGGGATGAACCCCAGCACGGTGCTCTCCCCCGCTTCCGCCACGTCGACGACGCAGACGTTGTTGTTGTCGGCATTGGCGACGAAGAGGACGTGGCCCGCCGGGTCCAGGGCCAGGGCGTTGGGGGTGGACCCTTCCGGCGCGCGCTCGTGCAGGGAGGTCACGACGGTCTCCACGGCACGGCGTCGCTCGGAGTCGATGACGAGGACCGTGTTGTCGTTGGCGCAGGCCACAAACAGGCGGCCGTCGGGCGCGAGGACCATGTCGTTCGGGTTGTCTCCGACCCCTATCGAGGTGATCACGGCCATCCGTTCCGTGTCGACGAAGCTCACCGTGTCGCTGGCCCAGTTCGACACGTATAGCGTGGCACCGTCCGGGTCGAGGACGAGGTCGTAGGGCGCCTCTTCCACCTTCACGCGGGCGCGAATCTCACCCGATGCCGTATCGATGGCCACCACTTCTCCAGAGACCTGGTTGGCGGCGTAGAGGACCGGTTTCTCGGGATGATGCGCGAGCCCGGCCCAATACACGGGGATTTCCGCGTCGGGCTCCTCGAGCTTCGCCACCGGCTCCTCGGAAAGTCGGCCGTCGGCGTACTCGAACACATAGATGGGCGCGTGCTTTCCGTCCCGGTCGCGGTTGTTGCCGCCGGAAACGAAGATGCGGGCGCCGTCGGGCGACCAGGCGAGGCCGTGCCACGCCGTGGGCAGGGCGATGCGCTGGACGGCCTCCTTCGTGGCGGGGTCGATTACGACGAGCCCGTGGGGGTTGTACCCGGCGTGGACCGCCACCACGGCCCGGCCGTCGGGCGCGGCCGTTAGATCCATGAGCGTGTCTTCGGTGGCGACGGACGTGCCGGTGGGCGAGAGTTTCCAGCCGTTGGGCAGCGCGTAGCCGTCTTCGAGAGGGCCGGGCCCGTCCGCGGCGAACGCGACCCACGCCGAAAGCAGCAATACCCCTGTTCCCCATGCGCGCATGCTCATGTCGCACTCCTCCTGTTCGGGTTGGGTTCCTGCGAAACAGCGGAATGAAACGCAATGCTACTGTCGGACCACCAAGGTCCCGGCAATCAGATCGTGAAGGGCCTGCTTTCGTTCGGTAAAGGCCGCCATGATATAGCCGATGGCACAGATGAGTCCCGACAGGATCCGGGCAAGATTCCGGCCCAGGGCCCGCGCGAAACTGATGCGACGCCCGTCCAGGTCGGTCACTTTGAGTCCCAGGGCCTTCTTTCCGAGGGTGGCCTGCCACTGGCTCGATTCGAAGAAGGCGAAGTAGAGGACGCTGATAACCGTCCCCACAAGATTGATTACCAGTTGGATGGCGGCAAAGGCGAACTCGTTACCGGAGGGGTTCGCGGGATCGAAGGCGCCTGCAGCGTTGAAGAGGACTCCTATCACGCCCCCAAAGCACCCTCCCACCAACGCCCCCACGACACCCAGGATCAACGAATCGATGATCAGCGCGACGAAGCGAAGCCAGAATCCGCCGTAGTCGGAGTAGCCCGCCGCGGCGCCGGAATACGCGACGGGGTGGTCGGCACCCAGGCGTCCAGGGCTCTCGGCGGCCAGGGGAGCGGCGGTTTGGAAGCGGTCGCGCACCTCTCGGGCGGGCGCCCAGTTGGCCATGCCGGCCGTCCAGACCAGATCGGAATCGGTGATTTGGCCCTGTCGGTAGAGCCGGTCGAGCTCGTCCGCCGGCACGGGGCCCATCTGCTGACCCGCCCGCGCGTAGTACCACTCCGCCATCGCCATCCCCTCCTGTGTTGGGCCCGATTGCGGAGCGTAGGGTACTCCAGAAATGCCTTGCGGGACAAGGGCGCGGGGCACGCGGCGTTTGACTTGGATCACAGCGGTGTGGCATAGTAGCCGTGAATGTGCCGGCGACCGCGCTGCCCGGGAAAACGCCCCCGGTGACATGGCCGAGGCGCCGGCGGGGATGACCTTTCCGAGGACTTTCCTGCGAATCAAGCGTACCCATTCTACCGACGGCGGGAGAAGGGCAACGCTCGGTATAGACTCGGTAGAGTTCCAAGTGGGGCGAGAACTGCAACTGCGAAAGGAAGCGGCGTATGGCAACGAAGATCGGTATTAACGGGTTCGGTCGGATCGGACGTAACGTCTTCAAGATCCTCCAGGACACGCAAGGGTTTGAAGTGGTAGGCATCAACGATCTGACCGATGCCAAGACGCTTGCGCACCTTCTCAAATACGACAGCGTAAACGGGAAGTACAAGCGCTCGGTGAGCGTGAAGGATAACTCCATCGTTGTCGACGGGAAGGAAATCCCGGTGACGGCGATCAAGGATCCGGCCCAACTCCCCTGGAAGGAGCGGGGCGTGGACTTCGTGCTGGAGTCGACGGGCGTGTTCCGCTCGAAGGCCGACTGCATGAAGCACATTGAAGCGGGCGCCCGCAAGGTCCTGTTGAGCGTGCCGCCCAAGGACGCGGTGGACGCCATGGTGGTGATGGGCGTCAACGACGAAGCGCTCAAGGCCGAGCACCAGGTGATTTCGAACGCGAGCTGCACCACCAACTGTCTGGCGCCGATGGCCAAGGTGCTCCACCAGAACTT
>CAYVOE010000044.1:0-4146 GCA_964452795.1 uncultured Nitrospiraceae bacterium | reverse complement strand
CCACGGTCCACGCCTACACCAACGACCAGCCGGCCCACGACCAGCCCCACAAGGACCTGCGTCGGGCCCGTGCGGCGGCCCAGTCCATCATCCCCACGTCGACGGGCGCGGCCCGCGCGGTGGGCAAGGTGCTTCCGGAACTCGCGGGCAAGCTCGACGGCCTCGCGCTGCGCGTCCCCGTAATCGACGGCTCGATTGTGGACCTGGCGGTCGAAGTCGAGAAGAACTGCACGCGCGAAGAGGTCAACGCGGCCATGAAGGCGGCTGCGGAAGGCCCGATGAAGGGCGTGATCGAATACGTGGTCGACGAGATCGTTTCGGCCGACATCATCGGCAATCCCAACACCTGCATTTTCGACTCGATGCTGACCGCGGTCATGGACGGCAACTTCGTGAAGGTCCTGGCGTGGTACGACAACGAGTGGGGCTACTCGGCGAAGTGCGTGGCCCTGTTCCAGAAGCTGGCGAGCCTGTAATATCACCCCCGGGCCCGCGCGGTGGGACCGCGCGGGCCCTTTTTCCGCACGGCACAACGGCGCGAACCGAGATCCGCCGATTCCGGATCGCATCCGGGATCCCGGAACGAACACTCGAACTCCGAAAACGACACCACGGCCGGCCACCCTTGGGTCCGGGCCCACTACGGAGATGGGGACTCTACCGATGAACAAGATGACGCTAAACGACGTGGACGTGAAGGGCAAGCGCGTGCTGATGCGGGTCGACTTCAACGTCCCGCAGAACGAAGACGGCACCGTTCGCGACGACACCCGGATCCGGGCGGCCCTGCCGAGCATCAACTTCGTGCGCGAGCGCGGGGGCAAGCTGATCCTGATGTCCCACCTGGGCCGACCCAAGGATCCGGCCAAGGCCGAGTCCGAGGAAGAGAAGCAGAAGATTCTGAAGAAGAATCAGACCTTCCGGATGGACCCGGTGGCGGACAAGCTGCGGGAGCTGGCCGGCGGCAACGTGAAGAAGATGGACGCCCTGGTGGGGCCCGAGGTCGAGCAGGCGGTGGCGGCCATGGAGCCCGGCGACATCATCCTGCTCGAGAACACGCGCTTTCACAAGGGCGAGACCAAGAACGACCCGGAACTGTCGGCGCAATTGGCGAAGCTCGGCGACCTTTACGTGCAAGACGCCTTCGGGAGCGTTCACCGGGCCCACGCGTCGACCGAAGGCGTGTGCCGGCACATCAAGCCGTGCGTGGCCGGATTCCTGGTGGCCAAGGAAATCGAATGGTTCACCCGGGTGTTGACTAATCCGGAGCGCCCCTTGGTGGCGATCCTGGGCGGAGTCAAAGTCTCCGACAAGATTACCGTCATCGACAATCTGCTCAACCTCGTCGACAAGCTGGTGATCGGCGGCGCCATGGCCTACACCTTCCTCAAGGCCCTGGGCATGGAAGTGGGCGACTCGAAGGTCGAGGAAGACCACATCGGCACGGCCCGGGACATCATGGAAAAAGCCCGGCAGAAAGGCGTAGACTATCTGCTTCCGCTGGATACGGTGATCGCGGACCGGTTCGCCGAGGACGCCTCCACCCAGTTGGTGACCGCCGGCCATGTGCCCGCCGGCTGGCAGGGTCTGGACATCGGACCCAAGACGGTGGAAAAATGGGGCGAGCAGCTCGCCGACGCCCGGATGATCGTATGGAACGGTCCCGTGGGCGTGTTTGAAATGGAGCGCTTTGCCCAGGGCACCAAGGCGCTGGCCGGCATCCTGGCCAAGAGCGACGCCGTGACCATCATCGGCGGCGGCGACACGGCGGCGGCGGTCAACAAGTTCGGCGTGGCCGACAAGATGACCCACGTGTCCACCGGCGGTGGCGCTTCTCTCGAGATGCTCGAGGGCAAGGAGTTGCCCGGCCTGGCCGCATTGACGGACAAGGCCTAGTACGGAAGTTTTTATCGGGCTGAGCACAGCCCGATCGCATAGTTTCAGCGTTACGGCGGCATCGAGCGAGCGAAGCGTCCGCGAGGCCCAGGAGGCCGGTCGGGCTTTTCGTTCGCCGATGCCGCCGCGCATTGGTTTCGGTTTGCGGTTGCATCCGCCGAAGGAGGCGGCGGCAATCGGAACCGACACGCACCGGTCCCGCGGGACCGGCCGTTCTCTTCTCCCGGCCTTTCGAGGTCAAGACAGCGGCCCGGTCCGGGGCGCGGTGCATCAGGTCCCCTGTAGTGCCGGACTGAGCGGAGCGAATCATCTTTCGGAGCGGGGAATTCCTCGCAGAGGAAGAGGAAAGGTGCTTCGCTGCGCTCGGAATGGCACGCGGGGTCAGTGTACCCGGGTGTTTTATTGCGAGACGCGGCTCCGGATCGGTTTCCGGGGCGTCTCGACAGGTCCTGCCCGGTTCTCGGTCGCGCACACATCACCGGTGGCGAACTGGGAATCGGGCGAATCAGCCTCAGAAAGGTGAGCCATGCCCATCGCAAGCGAACGCAAGCAGGAAGTCATCAAGGAACACGCCAAGCACGAAGGCGACACCGGTTCTCCGGAGGTACAGATCGCCCTTCTTACGGTCCGCATCAACGAGCTGACCGAGCACTTCAAGGCCCATCCGAAAGACTTCGCGGGGCGCCGCGGGCTTCTCAAGCTCGTGGGACGCCGTCGCAACCTGCTCAACTACCTCCGCAAGAACGACGTGGAACGCTACAAGAACATCGTGGCGGCACTGGGACTGCGCAAGTAGGAAAAGGCCCGGGTCAAGCTGCTACCATACAGGGGATCGGAGCACGCATAATTCGCATGTTCAGGAGATAGAGCGAAGATGATTTCGCTGGGAACGTTGGGAGGCGTTCCGTCAACCGTGGAGAAAATGGAATAATGATTGAACGTCTCTCCGTAACCGTCGGTTCCGAGGAGCTCGTATTCGAGACCGGACGAATCGGCAAACAGGCCGCAGGCAGCGTCATGGCCGTCCATGGGGAAACCATGGTCCTGTCGGCGTGCGTCGTTGCCCCGGAAGGCCGCGAGGGGCAGGACTTTTTCCCCCTGACGGTCGACTACCGCGAGAAGAGCTTCTCGGCGGGCCGGATTCCCGGCAACTTCTTCCGGCGCGAAGGGCGTCCGAGCGAACGGGAAGTCCTGGTGTCGCGTCTGACGGACCGTCCCCTGCGACCGCTGTTCCCCAAGGGCTTCATCAACGAAGTCCAGGTGTTCTCGACCGTGTTTTCGGCCGACAACATCCACAACCCCGATGTGCTTTCGATCAACGCCGCCTCGGCGGCGCTGCACATCTCGAAGATCCCGTTTGAAGGCCCGGTGGGCGCCGTCCGAGTCGGACTATTCGGCGACGACCTCGTGGTGAATCCTCCGATGGAGGATTCGGAGGAAGCGGACCTCGAGCTGGTGATCGCCGGCACGAAGGACGCGATCCTGATGGTGGAAGGCCAGGCCTACGAGGTGTCGGAGGACCAGATGGTCCAGGCCCTCGAGTTCGGCCACGAGCACATCAAGCGGATCTGCGAGACCATCGAACAGCTCCGAAGCCGCGTCGGCCAGGAGAAGATGGAGTTCACGCCGCCCCAGATCGATCCCGACTTGCTCGAGGACGTGGGCCGGCGCACGGAAGGCCGGTTCCGCGAGATCCTGACCGTGGCCGAGAAGCAGGTCCGCCAGGAGATGCTCGGCAGCCTGAAGAAGCAGGTCTGCGACGAGATGGCGTCGGAGCTTGGTGAAGAGGCCTACGCGGAAAAGTGCGGGTCCATCTCCGAGGCCTTCGACAAGCATCTCAAGCGCCTGATGCGGGCCCAGATCGTCGAGGAGAACCGGCGCATCGACGGCCGTGCCCTCAACGAGGTCCGGCCGATCACCATCGAGCTCGGATGGCTGCCCCGCGTGCACGGGTCCTGCCTGTTCACCCGCGGCGAGACCCAGGCCATCGTGACCACGACCCTGGGCACCAGCCGCGACGAGCAGCGGCTCGACGAGCTGACCGGAGAAGAGTTCCGCCGCTTCATGCTGCACTACAACTTCCCGAACTGGTCGGTGGGCGAAGTGCGTCGCATTTCGGGTCCGGGCCGGCGCGAAGTAGGCCACGGCAAGTTGGCCGAGCGCGCCCTCGAGGCGGTGGTGCCCGTCGCCGACGAGTCCGAGGAGGACGACAGCGAATCCTTCCCCTACACCATCCGGGTCGTTTCGGAC
>CAYVOE010000043.1:5928-18893 GCA_964452795.1 uncultured Nitrospiraceae bacterium | reverse complement strand
GTGGTGGGGGAGATATCGAGGACCTGAGCGGTGTGGGTGATGTTCCACCCGGTGGCGTGGAGCGCCGCCTCGACGTGGTCCTTCTCGGCTTCGCGCAGGGTCTTGATCTTGTCCGGCGGCGAGGTTCGCGTGCCCGGGCCCCGGTCCATGGCCGCGGCCACGATGTCTTCGGTGATGACCGGGCCCCGCATGAGCAGGGCCGCCCGGGTAAGGACGTTCTCGAGCTCGCGCACGTTGCCCGGCCAGTCGTGGGCCTGAAGCCGGCGCAGGGCTCCCTCCTCGATGCCCGTGATCTCCTTGTGCAGGTCGTGGCCGATGCGGGTCCGGAGGTGCTCGACCAGGAGCGGGATGTCTCCGCGCCGTTCCCGCAGCGGCGGCACGCGCACGGTCGACACCGCCAGCCGGTAGTAGAGGTCCTCGCGGAACTGCCCTTCGGCGACGCGCCGAGCGAGGTCCCGGTGGGTGGCGGCCACCACGCGCGCCCGCAGCGGAATGGTCTTGACGCTGCCCACGCGTTCGAACTCGCGCTCCTGGAGCGCCCGAAGGAGCTTGGCCTGCAGGTCGGGCGACATGTCGCCGATCTCGTCGAAGAAGAGGGTGCCGTCCGCGGCCAGTTCGAGCCGCCCCACCTTGTCGGCATCGGCCCCGGTGAAGGCGCCGCGAACGTGGCCGAAGAGCTCGCTCTCGAGAAGGGTGGGGACCACGGCGCTGCAGTTCAGCGCCACGAACGGCCTTCCCGGCGACCCCGCTTCGTGGAGATTCCGCGCGACCAGTTCCTTGCCCGTTCCGCTCTCGCCCTCGATGAGCACGGGGATGCGGCTCGAGCTGAGAAGGCCCACCTGCTTAATGACCTCGATGATCCGAGGGTCGCGTCCCACGATTTCGTGGGGACGGTCGTCGGCCTCGCCGAGGTGCACCACCTTGCTCCGAGCGGGGCCTTTGAGCTGCTGGGCGGCCTTTTCCACCGTGACCTTTACCGCGTCGAGGTCCAGGGGCTTGCGGATGTAATCGAAAGCGCCGCGACGCACGGCCTCGATGGTGGCGCGGGTGTCCTGCGTGCCCGTGATCATGACGGCGAGACAGTCGGGCTGGGCTTCGCGAAGCCGCCCGAGCACGTCGAGGCCCGAGGCGTCGGGCAGTTTGAGATCTACGAAGGCGAGGTTGAACGCCGCCTGCGAGAGGGCTTCAACCCCTTCCGCGCCGGTGGCGGCCGTCGATACTTCGTGCCCTTCCCGCTCGAGGTGAATCTGCAGCGACCGCCCCAATGCGCGGTCGTCGTCTACGATGAGAATGCGCATACCCTATTCCAGACACCGGCCGGAATCCGCCCATTCCCTTTGACGCCCGGCATCGGTTCAGGCACTATACTGCGTCGTCGGCCCCGTTTTCGAAAGGGAAGTCCGCGGATTCAGACGCGAAACGGCGGAAATCGCTCAGACACCTGCTACGGGAGGTAATGAAGACATGAGTGCACGGCTCGTTCTCGCGGCGTTGCTGGTGGTGCCGATGGCGGCGTTCGGCGCCGACTTCTCGCTTCAAGACGACGGCTCCGGCCTCACCGTCCTCGACGGCTCGTCGCCGGTGCTGGTCTACAACTACGGTCCCGTGACCCCGCCGGAAGGCCTCGACCCGGATCGCTGGGCGCGGGCCTGCTACATCCACCCCCTCTACGGCCTCGACGGCGAAGAGCTGACCCAGGACTTCCCCGAAGATCACTACCACCACCGGGGGATTTTCTGGGCGTGGCCGTGGACCCGCGCGGGCGAGCGCCGCATGGACCTGTGGCTCCACGAGGACTGCGAGCCGCGGTTCGAAAAGTGGCTGAAGCGCGAGGCCGGGGACGACCGCGCCGAGGTCGCGGTTCAGAACGTGTGGGTCTTCAAAGACGACTCCGAACCCGTGGTGCGCGAGACGGTTCGGTTCGTCGTGCGGCCCGCCGACGACACGGGCCGGGCCATCGACTTCCACCTCACCTTCGAAAACGTGTCGGACGAACCCGTCCACTTCCTGGGCGCCGAGGGCAAAGGGTACGGCGGGTTCTGCGTCCGGCCCAACGCCACCCGCCGCGATTTCCAGATCACCACGGTCCAGGGTCCGCGCGACGAGGACGCCCTCGAGATCGCGACGCCCTGGGCGGATTTCTCGTCCCGCGCCGCCGAGGACGGCCCCTACGCCGGCACGGCCGTGTTCCAGCACCCGTCGAACCCGGGCTACCCGCACCCGGGCTGGATCCTGCGGCACTACGGGTTCCTCGGCGTGTCCTGGCCTCACCTCGAAGACTTCACGCTCGAGCCCGGCCGGTCCTTCGACCTGCGGTACCGGCTCTACGTCCACCGCGGCACGGCCGAAGAAGCGAAGGTCGGCGAAGTCTTCAAGGCCTACGAGCACGCGGCGCCGTAGAAGCGATTCCGTCGGTTCAGTCCAGGAAGGCGACGTGCGGCATGGCTTCGGCCTCGATTTCCCGGTTCATCAGGACGCGGTGCCAGCCCCGGAGCACGACGGTCTTGTGATCCGCGTGGGTGACGCGCCCTTCGGCGAACACTTCCGGGTTGCGCCGCATCACGCGCCAGGGCCAATTCGCCGCCCTGGGATTTTCCTCAACCAGGCGCGCGTACTCGTCCTGGCTCAATCCACTCCGGTACTGCCAGTTCACGTACACCAATTCGCCGCCGCGCCGGATCAGGCGTTCGACCGTATGGGGCTTGCTGCCCGCGCCGCGGCTCAGCGGCTCGTTATACAAGATGGCCAGCCCGTCCGGACGAAACTCCGGCGCCGGAACGAAGAACCATTCGCCCTGCCGAATAAAGCCCGCGTTTTTTCGCGCGTGCCGATCCCGGGGCTTCACGCCCCGCCGCGCCTGAGACGACCGCGCCGCCGGGGGCTTCAACGACTCCTTGGCCTGGTCCACGGTCGAGGGACGTTCGGCGTCCGGCACGGCCGCCACAAACCAGAACCGTTCGTCGTGGCCGCAGAGAAAGCGCGATTTCGCCTCGCGACCGTCGCGAAGATGGCGCACGAGGAGAAGCAGATGCCGCTCCCTTGCGGAGACGTCGAGGGCCTCGAGGGCCAGGGCGGCCGCCGCGTCGGGCCGTACACGGACATCGAAGTACGGGCCGCGGGCGTCTCGGGCCACGTCGATGGTGAATGCGGGAGGTTGGGGGAGAGAGGCCAGGATGCCCGGCCTTCCGGGCACCGCCATCTCGGATACGCGTACCCGGGCCCCGATTTTCTGGAAGGGAGTAGCGATTGCAACGTTTTCCATGGCGGTTCTCCACGGTTTTCGTTGTGGAATTGAACCGGACTCGCTCCGGCTCCGCGTTGCAGAAGGAAATCCGAGTTTCTGACCGTTTGCGGCGCGAACCCCTCGCCGGTCTGTCTTATCGTTCCCACGAATACCCGGGGCCATGCATACCCGTTCGGCGCAGCGTGCGGCGGTACCGCCGTCTCCAGTAGAATGGAAGGGGCAGACGCCCCGGGGAGGATCCGCCATGTCCGAATCCATCCGATCCCTCATCGACGAGTTTCTCGCCAAACAACGCATTGCCGTGATCGGCGTATCCCGCAGGCCCGGCCATTTCAGCCGAAGGCTGTTTGCCGAGTTCCGAAAGCGCGACTACGACGTCATCCCCGTGAATCCCGGCGCCGAGGACATCGAGGGCCTGCGCTGCTACGGCCGGGTGCAGGACATCGACCCACCCGTGGAAGGGGCCCTGCTCATGGTGCCGTCGGCGGAGTTGCTACGCGCGCTGGTGGATTGCGAAATGGCGGGCATTTCCCGCGTGTGGCTCTACGGCATCAACGGGCCCGGCGGGGTCGCGGACGAGGCCGTGGAGTTTTGCGCTCGACGGAGCATATCCGCGGTCCCGGGCTACTGCCCCTTCATGTTCTTTCCGCGGCCGAGCCTCGTCCACCGTGCCCACGGGGCCATCCTCAAGCTCATGGGCGCATACCCCGCCTAAGACGTCCCAGCCGTCGGAAAGCTCGTCAGCGACGACGAGGGGCGGCTTTGCGCTTGGAAGGTTTCGCCTTCTTTTCGAGCCACGGCCACGGATAGCCGCAGATGTGGCAGCGGGCGTCGGCGGCCGGGCGCTCGTAACGGCAATGGCGGCAGGTCACGGTCTCGGTCTTGACGGCTTCCGCCGGCGGGTCGGGCTTCTTCTTCGTCATGGCAACTCAATCCGGATGGACATTACCCCTCCTGTTCAAAGGTCCGCCGCATGGGCCTTGATCTTCCGGAAGATCCGTCCGATGTCGTCGATGTCGTCCTCCGACCCGAGCAGGAAATAGTGGGTGAACCACAGCCCCCGCGACGCGCAGAGGTCCTCGGTGACGGGGCAGGGATGGGGCCGGCTCTGAGGCATACGGGCGAAGACCGGTTGCGCGTAAAGGGGCACCGGATAGCCCGGGGCCATGCCGAACCCCTCGGCGCGGGCCGCTTCGAGGAACCGTTCCCGGGTGCAGCCAAACCGATCCGGGTCGAGGGTCATCGGGTAGAGGTGGTAGGTGCGGCGGGTGGTGCCCGGTCTCCCCGGCTGAGGCGTCAGGCCGTCGATGTCGGCGAGGACGGCGTCGAGCCGGGCGGCGTTCCGTTCGCGGAGGATCCGGTCCGGTTCGAGTCGTTCGAGCTGGGCCAGGAGCAGGGCCGCCTGAAACTCGTTCATGCGGGCGTTGGTGCCGATGACCTCGTGGCCGTACCACGCGCCGTTTTTCACGCGGCCGCAGTTGGTGATGGCGCGGCAGGTCTCGGCCAGGGACTCGTCGTCGGTGAGGATGGCGCCTCCCTCGCCGGCGGTGAGGTTCTTGCTCATCTGGAAGCTGAACACGCCGCAGCGGCCCAGGACGCCCGTGCCCTTGCCCTTGTACTGGGCCCCCCAGGAATGGCAGGCGTCTTCGACCACGGCCAGCCCCCGAGCGGCCGCCAGGGCGTTGATTTTGTCCATGTCGGCCACGCAGCTCCCGAAATGGACCGGAACGATGGCCCGGGTCCGCGGGGTGATGGCCGCCTCGGCGGCGGCGGGATCGATGCACCAGGTCTCGTCCACGTCGACGAACACGGGCGTGGCGCCCACGCGGGCCACGGCGCTGGCGGTGGCGACGAAGGTATACGCCGGAACGATGATCTCGTCGCCCGGACCGATGCCCAGGGCCTGCAGGCAGATCTCGAGGGCCGCGGTGCCGCTGTTGCAGCTGATGCAGTGGGCGGCGCCGTGGTGGCGGGCGTACTCCTGTTCGAACTGGGCCACCCGATCGCCGTACCACCACCGACCGCTCTCGAGCACCTCGTTGACGGCCCGGCGCTCCGTCTCGGTGACGACAGGCCACTTCGGCCACGCCTTGTCGGCCGGGCGCACCGGCGAGCCGCCGAGCAACGCCAACGGCCCCGTGTCTGCCTGAGCCATCTGAATCTTCTCCTGGGCCTTCCGGCCTCCGGTCATACGGGCATTTTCCCTGTGAACCCCCCGGGAACACAATCGGCCCCGTAGTGTACCCCCGAAGCCCGCGGATTTCTATTTTGGTCATTGAAGACGTGGCTTGTGCGTCCCGCCCAAGCCGCGGCCATGCCTCGACGAAAACTGGCAACCGGAAATCCGCGTTGCTACACTCGGATGTTCTGTCCAGGAAGCGAAAGGGAACGCCATGACGCGGTGCATGCAAAGGGGGATCCGGTGACGAACGGCTCGTCCGAGGCCGAAGTGTTGCTGGTGGAGCGCGATCCGGAGACGGGTCGCGCGGTCATGGCCTATCTGGTGGAGCGCAACTACCGGGTCGAGTGGGTCGACGACGGCGAGAAGGCCTACAACCGCCTGGACGAGCGGCCCTTTGACGTGCTGGTGACGGAGCTGAGCAGTCCGCGCATCAATGGAATGCGGCTGATGGCCGTGGCGAAGGATCGCAACCCCGAGATCTGCGTGATCCTCATCACCGAGCAGCCCAACGTCGAGCTGGCGACCGAGGCGATGCGCCAGGGCGCCTACGACTTCCAGTTGAAGCCGGTGAACCTGGGCAAGCTCGAGGCGGTGATCCAGCAGGGGATCGGACGCCAGCGGCTGATCCTCGAGCAGCACGAACTGAAGCGGCGCCTCGACGAGCGGTACGGGCTCGGCAACCTCATCGGAAAATCGCCCCAGATGGTTCGGGTGTACAACGCGGTGCGCCAGATCGCGCCCACGAAGGCCACGGTGCTGATCCGCGGCGAGACGGGGACGGGCAAAGACCTCATCGCCCTGGCCATCCACAACAACAGTCCCCGGCGCGACGCTCCCTACGTCAAGCTCAACTGCGCCAGCATCCCCGAGACCCTGGTGGAGAGCGAGCTGTTCGGCCATGTGGCGGGGGCCTTCACCGGCGCCACCCGGGCCCGGAAAGGCCGGTTCGAGGTGGCCGACACGGGCACCCTGTTCCTCGACGAGGTGGGCGAGCTGACGCTGCCGCTCCAGGCCAAGCTGTTGCGCGTGCTCGAGCACCAGCAGTTCGAACGGCTGGGCGATTCCCGCACCGTCGCCGTGGACGTCCGCCTCATCGCGGCCACCCACCGACCCCTCGAGGAAATGGTCGAAAGCGGTGAATTCCGCGAAGACCTCTACTACCGCTTGCGGGTGGTGTCCATCGACGTGCCGCCCCTGCGCCAGCGCCGGGAAGACATCCCCCTCCTGGCGGCCCATTTCCTGCGCGAGGCCAACGAAACCCACAGCAAGCGGATCGACGGCATCAGCCGCGGTGCCCTGGATGTGTTGATGCGCTACGACTGGCCGGGGAACGTGCGGGAGCTTAAGAACATCGTGGAAGGGGCGGTGATCATGGGGCGGAACGGCAAGTCCCTCGATGTGAGCGACATCCCCGAGCACGTCCGCCGGCACACCACGCCCGAAGTCAGCGAGATACGCATTCCCACGGGGACGCCCATGCGCGAAGTGGAGCGGATCGTTATCGAGGAGACGCTGCGCTCGTGCGGATACAACAAGGAAGCGTGCGCCCGGACCCTGGGGATCGGTTTGCGCACGCTTTACCGGAAGATCAAGGAATTCGATATTCGGTAGGAGAGACCCGCGCCAAGAGGCTCCCGAGAAATGGGCACTACCCCGCAATCCCGGCCGAAACGGTTTCGGCCGGACGTCCTCAGGAATAAATCCGGAAAATCAGGCCTGATTTTCCTCGGTATTCACCGGCTTCGGCTCATCCTCTTTCTCTTTGACGCTCGACTTGAATTCGGAGATCGCCGCACCGAGCTGTTTCCCGACGGTGGGCAACTTGCCGGCGCCGAACAGGATCATCACGATAAAGAGGATAACCAGGAGCTCGCCCATACCGGGCGCCCACATCGGTACCATCTGTACTTCTCCTTTGGGAACGCGAGGCACTGACTACCAACAAGGGGATTATACCTGTCGGCGCCGGATGGTTGCAACGTGGCGTCGGAAAGCGACTTCGAGTCCGTCGCCGTTCCCGGGTCTCCACCCGCGGCCGGCGGCCTTGATATGCTAACATCCGGGGACTGGATCGATTGGGCCGGCGTTGAGGCGTTCGGGAGGCGTGGATGTCGAAGGCAATGTGGATCGGGGCGGCGGTGGCGGCCGTGGCCCTGCTGATACCGGTGGGATGGACCCTGTTCGGATCCGAGTCGCAGGTCGAGTCGGGTCCGCCGGGGGATACGGAAGACGACCCGGCGGCGCCTTCCTGGGACTCGCCCCCCGAAGACATTGCGTCTCTGCTAGAACCCCCGGAGCCCGCCCAAGACGAAGACGAACCCGAGGACCCCGCTCCCGCGGAGCCGCCCGCTGCGACTGCTGCCTTGTCGCCCGAACGGCCCTATCCCACCCTGGGGGCCTATGAACGGGCCATCGGCGAGCCGGGGGTACAGGTCCCCGGCGACGCCGTATGGCTGTTCGCGCCGGCCCGGGCGGAGGCGGAAGGGCGGACCGTCTTCGCGTACCTGGTGCGGCTCTACGGGGTGCTGCAGCAAGTGGTCGGTCAGGCCACGGACTACCCCGTCGTGGTGTACCACTTGCCCGAGAACCACCCCGACCTCGCGGGCGAGTCGGATCCGGGTTCCCTGTTCTTCGGCTACGGCGCCCTGGCCCTGGCGAACCAGGAGGAGTGGATTGGCTACAACGTGCCGCGCCTGACCGACTACGCCGTGGCCCTGGCGCGACAGTTCGTCTACGCGACTCGGGCCCAGTTCGGCGGCGACAGCCTGGCCTGGAGCCTGGGCATGCGGGCCGCCCTCGAGGTGGCGCCCAATCCGGTGACCCAGCGCGCTTACGAGGCGGCGCTGGCGGAGCGAATCCAGGTCTTCCAGCGCTACCGGGCCCTGGGCAACGTCTTCCCTCCGGATCTCGATCCCAGCCTCGTCGACGGCATCTTCGCCGCGTTCCTGTTCGAATGCGAGCAGGCCTACGGTCCCGCCTTCTGGACCGACGCGTTCCGAGAGATCGGCGCGGCGCGACCGGCCCTCCTCGAGGCGGGCGCCCTGCCGGAGGCGCAGATCCGGGACGCCCGGTACCGGATCACAGTGGATTGCCTCGACCGGCTCCCGGGGCTGCGGTTCAAGGAACGGCTGAGCGCCTACGGCATTTCCGCCGGCACCGACGTGAAATCGTTGAATCCCGAGAGTCCCCGGTGGGACCGGCGCCTCCAGTAGACGCCGCTTCCGCGTGACGCTACGCGTCGCCGGCGACGCGGTCCAGGGCGAGACGGGCCAGGGCAAGGGCGCCGTTCTTGCCGTGTTCGCCCACGTCGAGGGTGGGTCCGACGCAACTGGGGCAGCCGCAGCGGCAGGGGCAGTCGCTCAGGAGGGCGACGGAGGCCTCGAGCAGGGCGGTGTGGTGGGTGTACAGCTTCTCGCTGAAGCCCACGCCGCCGGGGTAGGTCTCGTAGAGGTAGACCGTGGGCCGGTCGCTGAAGGGGGCCCGCAACATGGCCTGGGCACGGATGTCGGTGGGATCGCACAGGACCTGTACCGGAGCGACCTGGCGCAGGGTGTTGGCGAGGCCGTGGAGGGCCTGGGACAGCTTGCTCTGCTCGAGACCGAGGCGTTCGGCCACGTCGTCGGGGAACTCGAGCCAGTAGCCCATGGTGCTCATGGTGGATTCGGGCAGGTGGATCTCGCCCCAGCCGACGTTTTCGTGGGTGCCGAACTTGATCTTCTTGTAGATGGTGGGCATCCACGTGACGCTGAGCTCGCCGCAGTGTTTGCCCGCGATGCCCGCGACTTCGTTGCGAAACACATCCAGGACCTTGAGGTCCACCTTGGTCTCGGCGTCGGTGTAGTAATCCACCTCGACCGGGCGGGCGTAGGCCTTGCGATCCTCGAGATCGAGCCGCTCGATCGTGTACTGGACGCTCTGGTGCAGGTAGATGGCGTTCTCGTAGACCTCGACGGGGGCGGCGAAAAGGTCGATCTCGCCGATGACGCGGCCGTGGTCCGACGTATCGAGGATCACCACGTTGCCCGGGGCGGCGGTGCGCAGGCTCACGTCTTCCGCGGGGTACTTGTCGGCGCTCCAGTGCCACTTGTCCCGGACGTGGCGGACGATGCGCTCCTCCTCGAGGTACTCGAGGATCTCGCGGGTGGACGTCGCGTCGAGTCCGAAGCTTTCCCCGTCTTTCATGGGCAGCTCGAAGCAGGCGCACTTCAGGTGGCTCGTCACGATGATGAGGTTGTTGGGGTCGACCGTGGCGCTTTCCGGCGGCAGATCGAAGAAGTACTCCGGGTGGTTGATGATGTACTGGTCCAGGGGCGCGCTCGAGGCGATAAGGATGACCAGGGACGTGCTGGACCGGCGCCCGGCGCGTCCGGCCTGCTGCCACGTGCTCGCCACGCTGCCGGAATAGCCCGTCATGATGCAGACGTCGAGGGACCCGATGTCGATGCCCAGCTCGAGGGCGTTGGTGCTGACGACGGCCATGATGTCGCCCGCCCGGAGGCCCCGCTCGATCTCGCGCCGTTCGCTGGGCAGGTAGCCGCCGCGGTAACCCCGCACCAGGTCGCTGCTCTTGCCCAAACGTCGGGCGGCTTCCTTGAGATAGGTGGTGAGGATCTCGACCCGGAGCCGGCTGCGGGCGAAGACGATGGACTGGACGTTGCGGCCCAGGAACTGGGACGCGATGCGCGTTGCCACCTTCACCGACGACTGGCGAATGCCCAGGGCGGCGTCGACCACCGGCGGGTTGTAGAACAGGAAATGCTTCTCTCCCCGGGGCGCGCCGTTGTTGTCGACGAGCCGCACCGGCTCTTCCACGATGCGCTCGGCCATCTCCTGGGGGTTGCGGATGGTGGCGCTGCAGCAGATGAACCGGGGTTTCGAGCCGTAGAACGCGCAGATCCGCTTGAGCCGGCGGATGACGTTGGCCAAGTGGCTGCCGAAGACGCCGCGGTAGTGGTGCAGCTCGTCGATGACCACGTACTCGAGGTTCTCGAAGAGCTTCATCCAGATGGTGTGGTGCGGCAGGATCCCCGTGTGGAGCATGTCGGGATTGGTCACCACGATATGGCCGGCGTTGCGCACCGCCTTGCGGGCCGAGGCCGGCGTGTCGCCGTCGAAGGTGTACGTGCCGATCTGGACGTCGAGCCCTTCGATGGTGGTCTTCAATTCGGCCACCTGGTCCTGAGACAGGGCTTTGGTGGGGAACAGGTAAAGGGCCCGGGCGTTGGGATTCTCGAGGAGCCGGTTGAGGACGGGCACGTTGTAGCACAGGGTCTTGCCCGAGGCGGTGGGGGTGACCACGCAGACGTTCTCGCCCTTGAGCACCGCGTCCACCGCGTCGTGCTGGTGGGTGTAGAGGTCGGCGATGCCCCGGTCCCGGAGCGCCTCCACCAGCTTGGGATTCAGCCCCTCGGGATACCCGCCGTAGCGCGCCGGGCGGGCGGGTTCGGTGCGCCACGCCGTGAGGTTGCGCCGGAACTGGGGGTCCTCCTGGAGCCGGTCGACGAGTTGTGCCACGTTCATGAAAGAATCGCCCTTCGCGTGTTTGCAAACCCTGAAGATAACATCAGTACGGTAATCGATCAAGCGCCTTGGACGCCCCGTCGAGGGTTTTCCGCGTCGGCCTCTCGAGGGCGGGCGAGGGGGAAATGGAGGCCGTCCGTGCGATCCCGGCTGCACGGGCGCGGGGGCCTGTGGTATATTGAGTCCTTTCTGTCTCGTGTGCGGTACAAGTCGGCGGAGGTATCAGTCCCATGGCGACCGGTGGGTACGACCATCAGGCCATCGAACGAAAATGGCAGGCCTATTGGCTCGAAAACAAGACCTTCAAGAGCGAGGTCGACCCGAGCAAGCCCAAGTATTACGTGCTGGACATGTTCCCCTATCCCAGCGGCGACGGGCTCCACATCGGCCATCCCGAGGGCTACACGGCCACGGACATCGTGGCGCGGTTTAAGCGCATGAATGGGTACAACGTGCTTCACCCCATGGGCTGGGACGCCTTCGGCCTGCCTGCCGAACGCCACGCCATGCGCACGGGCGAACACCCCGCCGTCATCACCCAGCGCAATTGCGAGACCTTCCGCCGCCAGCTCCAGGCCCTGGGCTTCTCCTACGACTGGGACCGCGAGATCAACACCACGGATCCCAATTACTACAAATGGACCCAGTGGATCTTCGAGGTCCTTTTCGAGCGGGGCCTGGCCTACCAGATCGAGGCGCCGGTGAACTGGTGCCCGGCCCTCGGCACCGTGCTGGCCAACGAAGAGGTCAAGGAAGGCCGCTACGTCGAGACGGGCGATCCCGTGGAAAAGCGGATGATGCGCCAGTGGATGCTGCGCATCACCGCCTACGCGGAACGGCTGCTGGAAGACCTCGACGGCCTGGACTGGCCCGAAGGCATCAAGGCCATGCAGCGCGAGTGGATCGGCCGCAGCGAGGGCGCCGACGTGACCTTTACCGTCGCCGACACGGGCCAGGAATTCACCATCTTCACCACCCGGCCCGACACCCTCTTCGGCGCCACCTATTGCGTGCTGGCGCCGGAGCATCCCCTGACCCTCGAGATCACGTCTGAAGACCAGATCCGCGAAGTGGAACGGTACGTGAGCGCGGCGGCGAACCGGAGCGCCCAGGAGCGGATGCGCGCGGAACGGGAGAAGACGGGCGTCTTTACCGGGGCGTACGCCGTCAACCCGGTGAACGGCGAGCGCATCCCCATCTGGACCGCCGATTACGTGCTGGCGGAGTACGGCTACGGCGCCATCATGGCCGTGCCGGCCCACGACGCGCGGGACTACGAATTCGCCCGGAAGTTCAACCTGCCCATTCGAGAAGTGGTCTCGGGCGGCGACATCTCGGAGCAGGCCTACGAGGGCGACGGCACGCTGGTGAACAGTCCCCTCATCGACGGCCTCTCCGTGCCGGACGCCAAACGGAAGATCACCGCCTGGCTCGAAGAGCAGGGCCTCGGCAAAGGAACGGTCAACTACCGCCTGCGGGACTGGCTGTTCTCGCGCCAGCGGTATTGGGGCGAGCCCTTCCCGCTGTTGATTCGCGAAGACGGCACGGTGAAGGCCGTGCCCATGAAAGACCTCCCCGTGGTGCTGCCCGAGCTCGAGGAGTACAAGCCCACCGCGGACGGCCAGCCGCCCTTGGCCCGCGCCACCGACTGGGTCAACACCGTCGACCCCGACACGGGCGAGCCGGTGAAGCGCGAGACCAACACCATGCCGCAGTGGGCCGGCTCGTGCTGGTACTACCTGCGTTTCTGCGATCCTCAGAACGACGACGAGGCCTGGTCGAAAGCCGCCGAGTCCTACTGGATGCCCGTGGACCTCTACCTGGGCGGGGCCGAGCACGCCGTGCTGCACCTGCTATATGCGCGGTTCTGGCACAAGGTGCTGTTCGATGCGGGATACGTCACGACCCGCGAGCCCTTCCAGCGTCTGTTCAACCAGGGCATGATCCTGGCCTATTCGTATCAGGACGAGAAGGGCAAATACTACTATCCCCACCAGGTGGAACGGCGCGACGACGCCT
>CAYVOE010000043.1:3647-5918 GCA_964452795.1 uncultured Nitrospiraceae bacterium | reverse complement strand
CCGGTCCATACGCAGATCGAAAAGATGAGCAAGTCGCGCTACAACGTCATCAACCCCGACGACGTGGTCCGCGACTACGGCGCCGATTCTCTGCGGCTGTATGAGATGTTCATGGGGCCGCTGGACCGCGAGAAGGCCTGGTCCGAGGAAGGCATTCAGGGCGTGTTCCGATTCCTGCGCCGCGTGTGGACCCTCTTCGTCGACGAGAACGGCAACGTCAGCGCCCGCATCGTCGAGAGCGGAGGAGACCCGGCCGCCGACAAAGCCCTGCACCACGCCATCAAGCACGTTACCGCCGACATCCCGAACCTCCAGTTCAATACGGCCATCTCGCGGCTCATGGAGTTCATCAACGTCGCGTATAAGGCCGAGAAGCTGAACCGGACGACGGTGGAGACCTTCGTGCTGGTGCTGTCGCCCTTCGCGCCCCACATCGCCGAAGAGCTGTGGCAGCGCCTCGGTCACCACGACACCCTCGCCTACGAGCCCTGGCCTTCCTACGATCCCGAGCTGCTGGTCGAGGACATGATCGAGGTGCCGGTCCAGGTCAACGGCAAGCTGCGGTCGGTGATCCAGGTGCCCGCCGACGCCGGCAAGGACGACCTCCTCGTCGCCGCCAAGTCCGACGCCAAGATTACGCCTCACCTCGACGGCAAGAGCATCGTCAAGGAGATTGTGGTGCCCGGCAAGCTCATCAACCTGGTGGTGAAGTAGCGGGCCGGAGTCCCGATTCCCCGCATCGCGCTCAGAGCAGCGGGAGCACGTTCTCCGGCGGACGGCCCATGGCCGCCTTGTCTCCGCGCACGGCGATGGGGCGTTGGAGGAGGATGGGATGGGCCGCCACGGCCTCGGCGATCTCGTCGAGGGTGCTTTCTTTCGACAGCCCGAGCTCCTTGTACGGCGCCTCGTTGGTTCGCAGGATGTCGTGAGGCGCCACGCCCAGTTGTTTCACCAGGCGGCGCACGTCGTCGGCCGTGGGCGGGGTCTTGAGGTATTCGACGACGTCGGGCTCGACGCCGCGCTCCCGCAACAGCGCCAGGGTTTCCCGGCTCTTCGAACACCGCGGATTGTGGTACAGGGTGATCGTCTTGTCTGCAGTCATGGGGTCGCCTTTCCGATGCAAGAAAGAGGCATTCTACGACAACCCGCCCCCACCGTCCACCCCGGGCACACCGTTTCTCCCCGAAGGGGATCCATACACAGCGATACAGGCCGGTCATAGGACGGCACCCTTGCGGACTCGACATCGGCTCCACCCGTCGTAGGACTGGGAGGACTGCGCTCAACGGGGCCGTGAGCCTGCCCCGACCCGTCATTGCGAGGAGCGGGTTCCTGTGGGGTACAGGCGAACGGAGCAACAGCTATTGGTTGCGCCCATGGCCTCGATGCGTACCCACACATAAGCGACGCGGCAATCTCACATGAGCCAATGGCCTAACAAGTGAAGTCATACCACATATGAGATTGCCGCGTCGCTCATACCTTGGCGCGTCGAGACGGTCCGGGTGTGCATGTGTTCCGAGGCACCTGAACGAGGGTCTGTGCCGGGGGGCCGCTCCTCGCAATGACGGGGGTGTCATGGCGCAGGAACCCGTTGAGCGCAGTCCCCGTAGTCCTACGCGGAGAGGCCATCGCACATGAGCCTGTCCAGTGCAGTCCTCGCAGTCCTACGACGGGCGGGGCCGGCCATCAGAAACGGCCTACACCCCCGACCCGACGGGTTCCCAGCGTTGGGGGAACTCGCTGTAGTCGCTCAGATCGAAGCGCTCGGTCTTCACCGCCCAGGGTATGCCCCGTTCCGAGAGGAGCTGTCCCGCCCGGCAGGCCTCGAGCATGAGGTCGTCGATGCCTTCGAGCACCGTTGAAGTCTGGTTGTCCTGGACGAATTCGCGGGTGTACTCGGCCGGGATGGGGTGGATCCGGCCCGAGGATTCATAGGCCCCGTTCGAGATCAGCATGTGGCTCTGGGTGTCGGCCAGCGGCATCAACAGGGGCTCGTCGCTGCCCTGGATCACCTCGACCAACCGCCGGAGCAGGGTCGTGGTGGAGTGCTCGCGCTCCGTGAGATTGATGCGTTCGTCGAGCAGCTCCAGTCCGTCCTGCTCGTGGAGGCGCGCCGTCCCCTTCTCGCCGATGACGGTCCAGGTCCGCGGATGGTTGGCGGTGGCGCACAAGGTGAGGTGGACGCAGATCTCGACGCCCGTGTCCAGCTCCGCCCGCAGGCAGTCCGTGTCCTCGGCGTCGATCCGGGGGTTGGCCCGGTAGAGCTCC
>CAYVOE010000043.1:0-3637 GCA_964452795.1 uncultured Nitrospiraceae bacterium | reverse complement strand
CCCCTTGCACCCACAGGGGCCGTGCGAAGGCGTGGGGTTCGTCGCCGGCGAGGTAGGCCGCCAGGTTGATGACGTGGGCGGCGGCGTTGTTCATCGGCCCGTCGAGGGCGTACTCGCCGTCGATGAGCGTGGTGCCGGCCCACTCGGCCCGTTCGTAGTAGGCATGGGGCCGCAGCCACCGGCATTCGCCGTAGATGTACCGGATCTTGCCGAGGGCGCCCTCGCAGAGCCGGCGCTTCAGCGTAACCGCGTTGGGTCGGGCCACGTCGCCGTATCCCACCGTGCAGAACAGGTCTTTCTCTTCCTGCTTCTCGATGAGGGCCTGCAGGTCCTGGATCCGCACCGCCGGCGGCTTCTCGAGGAACACGTGGGCGCCGCGCTCGAAGCAGGCCATAGCCATGGGGAAGTGGGTGGGGATGGGCGTGGCGATGCACACGATGTGGATCTGCCGCTCGTTGCCCAGCATCTCGCGGTAATCCGTGTAACGCCGCGCGCCGCGCTCGAGCAGGCCGGCCACCGCGGGCGGCTCGTCGCTCGTCTCCGCGAAGGCCACGATCTCGGTGAGGCCCTCCTCGGCGAGCGCATCCACCGCCGCCACGTGGGACGCGCCGAAGCCGCCCACCCCGATGAGCGCCACTTTGCATCGGTCCATGGTGATAACGCCTCAGGATTCGCCGGGACCTTTCGCCCCGGACAGTATGGGGAGGGTGTAAAGGCCGGTTCCAGACGACGCGGGACCTTCGCCCGAGCGCTTCTCCGCCCCTATTCGGGCGTGCGAAGCCGCTCCAGCAGGGCCTTGCAGGCCCGGACGCCGTCGAATTCGCTCAACCGGCTCCCTTCGTACTCAATCCCGATATAGCCGTCGTATCCGTGTTTGTCGGCCACGATGGCGATCAGGCGCGGGTAGTCCAGCTTGGTTTCCAGGCCGGTGGCGTCGTCGAAGTCGTAGCACTTGGCGCTCACGGCCTTGGCGTAGTTCATGAGCAGGTCGGTGGCGAGATAGGGGTCCACCTCCGCCGGGAAGTTGCCGAAATCCGGCAAGGTGCCGAACCGGTCGTGGTCCACCGCTTCCATGAGGGGGACCACCGCTTCGGGGTGCGACGACGCCCCGCCGTGGTTCTCGATAATGACGTTGATGCCCTTCTTGTCGCCGTAGTCGGCCAGGGCCCGGAATCCCGGGACGGACCGTTCGATCACCTCTCGGATCGCCTGGGGGTCGTTCACCGCTTCCCGCGGCGCGCCCGCCCAGTTCATCCGAATGGAGTGGCAGCCCAGGTATTCGGCGATGTCGATCCACTTCTGGTGGTTCTCGACCGCCGCCTTCCGGCCGTCCTCGGCCTCCGCGGCGATTTCGCCCTGGCCATCCACCATGATCAGCAGCATCTTGACGTTGTTGTCGGAGGCGTTCTTCGCCAGCTCGTCGAGGTAGGCCTTCTCGGTCGAGGCCAGCATGGTGCTCACGAGTTCGATGGCTTCGATGTCGAACTCCTGACGCGTCAGCTTGGGCATGTCCAGCATCGGGATCTTGCCCTCGTCCTTGCCGATGGACTTGTGAAGCGACCAGGCCGCCAGCGAGATCCCGTATTTCCGCGGCTCGTCCGCCGCCCGAACGCTCGATCCCATCGTCGCCGCCAGGCCCAGTGCCGCCGCACCGGCGCCCGCCTCCTTCAAGAACCGCCTCCGAGAACTTCTGGAAACCATGGACCCACTCTCCTCTGCCTTGGATTTCGTGCGCGACCACTCTACCCAAACGGGCGACCCAAGTCCAGATTCCCCGCGTGCCCGAGACCGAACGCCCGCGGCGTGCGCGGTCCTCGGACTCGCGTCCGGTCGTCGCGCATGGTACCATGGCTCCGTGCGCGTCCGTGTGGGGGCGCCGAACCCATCGTTACAAGGGACCCGGCCCCAATCCGGGAAGGAACCTTACGCATGCAGAAGTGGATCGTCTTGTGCCTGAGCTTTGGACTGGTTGTGCTGGCCGGATGCGGTGAAACGCCCGACACCTCCGACGCGGTCGATGTGCCCGAGCCCGCCCTCGAGGAAACCGCGCCCCTCGCCCCCGACGCCACCGGCGCCCACGAGGGACCCCTGTCCGAAACGCCCGCCGACGAGGAGCCGGTCGCCGCGGTAGAACCCGTCGAACAGCCGGCGGCCTCCGCGGGCCTTGTCGGATCGACCTGGCAGGTGGGCGAGTTTACCGTGACCTTCAAAGACGATTCGCGGCTCCAGGTCATGGGGGGTAAGGCCGCCGAAATCGCGCCGCAGGGACTTGAAGGCACTTACGTCGTCAAGGACGGCGTCATCGAGATCCGCGTCCTCACCGAGCACAAGACCGGCACCTGGGACGGCACCCAGCTCGTCATCGACGGCGTTTCCGCGCGCAAGCAGGCCTAAGGGATCGCGGACCCGCGCGACCTTGTGATTTTGCGTTCCCCGCCGTGGTAGCATCGGGACTCTTTGCGTTTCAGGGCGGATCCGGACGGGAGTCTATACATGGCAGAAGAGAAACGGGGCTTTTTCGGACGGCTCCGTGAGCGGCTCACCAAGACCCGCAGCAGCCTCGTCGACAACGTGAAGCGGGTCTTCGCGGGCCGCACGCGGATCGACGAAGACGTCTTTGAAGAGCTCGAAGAGGTGCTGATCGGGGCCGATCTCGGCGTCGAGACCACCCTTTCCATTATCGAGGAGATGCGTCGGGCGGCCCGCGAGCAGCGGCTCAGCAAACCCGAAGAGCTCCTCGATGTGCTCAAGGCCGAGCTCACCCGGCGTTTGTCGCAGGGCGATCACGCCCTGACCTGGCAGTCGCCCGACGGCGGCCCCTGCATCGTCCTCATCGTGGGCGTCAACGGTTCCGGCAAGACCACCACCATCGGCAAGCTCGCCGCCCATTTGAAAGGCCAGGGCAAGTCGGTGCTTCTCGGAGCGGGCGACACCTTCCGGGCCGCCGCCGTCGAGCAGCTTTCCATCTGGAGCGACCGCGTCGGCGTGCCCATCGTCAAGCACAAGGAAGGGGCCGACCCCGCCGCCGTGGCGTACGACACGGCCGATGCCGCCGCGTCGCGCCAGGTCGACTGCGTCCTCATCGATACCGCCGGGCGCCTCCATACCAAGGTCAACCTCATGGAGGAGCTGCGCAAGATCCGCCGGGTCATCGACAAGCGCATTCCCGGAGCGCCCCACGAAGTGCTCCTGGTCCTGGACGCCACCACGGGCCAGAACGGCCTGCAACAGGCCCGGCAGTTCACCGAAGCCCTCCAGGTCACGGGCATCGTCCTCACCAAGCTCGACGGCACCGCCAAGGGCGGCATCGTCGTGGCCATCCAGGAACAACTCGGCATCCCCATCAAGATGATCGGCGTCGGCGAGTCCGTGGAAGACCTCCAGCCCTTCGACCCGCGCCAGTTCGTCGAAGCCCTGTTCACGTGATCGTCTGATCCGCCGTTTTCCATCTCGGCAGCGACCAGGGGGCAATCGTAAGTCGACAATCGGCCGTTCCTCGGTCTATTGTATGTCTGAGGCATACGATCGTATGGCAAATGCAGACAAAAGCGACCCACGGCCGGAGAGGCCGTCGGTCCTGGCGAGGATTCTGTCGTCCCGGGCACGGGCCGAGATTTTCCGCCTCCTCTTCTGGCAG
>CAYVOE010000042.1:0-18965 GCA_964452795.1 uncultured Nitrospiraceae bacterium | reverse complement strand
ATCGACGCCGTGAGCATCGCCACGCCCAACCACTGGCACACGCTGGGCGCCATTTGGGCCATCGAAGCCGGCAAAGACGTGTACGTCGAGAAGCCGTGTTCGCACAACGTCTGGGAAGGCCGCCAGTTGGTGAACGCGGCGCGCAAGCACAACCGCATCGTCCAGCACGGCACCCAGATCCGCAGCAGCGCGGGGATTATCGAAGCCGTGGAGAAGCTGCGGGAAGGCGTGATCGGCGAGGTGTACATGGCCCGCGGGCTGTGCTACAAGCGGCGCGACTCCATCGGCAAGACGGAGGACGCTCCCGTGCCCGAGGGCGTGGACTACAACCTCTGGCTGGGCCCGGCGCCCGAGCGCCCGTTCAATCCCAACCGGTTCCACTACAACTGGCACTACATGTGGGATTACGGCAACGGCGACCTCGGCAACCAGGGCGTGCACCAGATGGACATCGCCCGGTGGGGCCTCGGCGTCGGCCTGCCCACCCGCGTATCCGCCATGGGCGGCATGTTCATCTTCGACGACGACAAGGAAGTCCCGAACACGGTGACGACCTCCTTCTACTACCCCGGCCAGAGCCCGAGCGGCAAGGACCTCATGCTCGTCTTCGAGGTGCGCCCGTGGGACACCAACGACGAGAACGGCGTCATGATCGGCGACTTGTTCTACGGGTCGGAAGGCTACATGGTGATCGACAGCTACAACCGGTACCGCACCTTCCTCGGCAAGGGCCGCGAGCCGGGTCCGTCGCGCGACGAGGGCGGCGACCACTACGGCAACTTCATCGACGCCGTCAAGGCCCGCGACCCCAAGATTCTCCGGGCCGAAATCGAAGAGGGCCACCTGTCGTCGGCCCTGTGTCACCTCGGGTTGATCTCGACGCGTCTGGGGCGTTCGTTCGACTTCGATCCGGAAAAGGAGCAGATCGTGGGCGACGACGAGGCCCAGGCCTACCTGACCCGCGATTACCGCGAGCCCTTCGTGGTCAACGAGATCACGGTCTGACCGCACCGAAACCGTGTGACCCCGCGGCGACCGGGCTTCGCCGCGGGGTTTTCCCGCATCTGTTCGAATTTTGGAGGCGGGCGCCCTTGATATTCGTCCGGACGGGGTGGCATAAGATAGCCCCCGGGCGGTGGGCGCCCACTCAAGTGCAAGGAGAACCCCTTCGATGCTCGCTCACGTGGTGTTGTTATGCGCGGGGACGATGCTCTCGGCGCAGGAGGGAGATATGGTCCGGTTCGAGAAGCAACGCATCGGCGAAGTGACCTACGAAGCCGTTTCCGCCTTCGACGTCAACAACGACGGTGTCCTCGACATCGTCACGGGCGAGTACTGGTTCGAAGGACCGGACTACACGAAGCAGCACAAGATCTGCTCCATCAAGCAGGTCGAAGACTATTTCGACGACTTCTCCGATTACCCCATGGACGTGAACGGCGACGGCTACATGGACATCGTCACCGGCGGATGGTGGGGGCAAACCCTCCAGTGGCGTGAGAATCCCAAGGGCGAGCCCGTCGAATGGGTCACCCACGACATCGCGCAGATCGGCAACATCGAGCGGAATTGCTTCTACGACGTGGATGGCGACGGCGAGGTGGAAGTGGTGCCCAACACCCCCGGTCAGCCCGTTCGCATCTTCAAGCTGGTCCGCGAGAACGGCAAGGCCGCCGGCCGATTCCAGGAGTTCAAGATCCACGACGGGCCCAGCGGCCACGGCATCGGCTTCGGCGACATCAACGGCGACGGCCGGGGCGACATCGTGCTTCCCAACGGCTGGCTCGAGGCTCCCGAGAGCATTTTTGAAGGCGAGTGGGCCTGGCATCCCGAGTTCGACCTCGGCTCCGCCAGCGTGCCCATCCTGGTCCACGACGTCAACGGCGACGGCCGCAATGACCTCATCGTGGGCATGGCCCACGACTACGGCCTGTCGTGGTACGAGCAGAAGGTGGACGGTGACGGGAACCGCACCTGGGTCAAGCACGACATCGACCCGCACCGGTCCCAGTACCACGAAATGCAGTTGGTCGACATCGACAACGACGGCGAACTCGAGCTGGTAACCGGCAAGCGCTACCGGGCCCATCAGGGGCACGACCCCGGCGCCGACGACCCGCTGGGGCTGTACTACTTCAAGATCAACGGCGGCGAGTTCGTGCGTCACACCATTGACTACGGTCCCGCCGGCGAAGCCAGCGGCGCGGGCATCTACCTGTGGATTCAGGACCTCGACGGGAACGGCTGGAAAGACATCCTCGCCCCGGGCAAGGACGGGCTGTTCCTTTTCCGGAACATGGGCCGCTCGTAACCTCGGGTGGTACAAGCGGACGCGTGGATAAGCGATAGGAATCTGTGAACCTCGCGGAGCGGCCGACTTCCAACGGGCATGGGCGCATGTCCCCCGGGTTTGGAGCCGGGTGTCAGGAGGAGCGGGGATAAAGGGGGCGACGTGTTGAACGGGCTACGAAGGGTGGCCGCGACGCTGGTTGTCGTTTTCGTGGCGGGAGGCGTGGCGTCGGCGCAGGAAGAGGCTCCGCTGACCCCGCGCGAGCAGGAGCTCCTTCGAAAACTGGATGCGCTGGAACAGCGCGTCGAGGAGCTCGAACGGCGACTCGAATCCCAGGCGTCGGCGCCGGCCGCGGCGGGCGAACCGGCGAGTGCGGCTGCGGAAGCCCCTGCGTCGTCCGCGGCGCCGCCCCCGAACCGGTTTGACGTGTTCTGGAAAGAGGGCCTGCGGTTCGAGACCGAAGACGGACGGTTCAAGCTGCGCATCGGCGGTCGGATTCAGAACGACTGGGCCTGGTTCGACGCGGACCGCGACCTTCGGTGGCTCTGGGATCCGGACCGGAAAGAGGCCGTCTTCGTGGACCTCGAGGACGGCACCGAGTTCCGGCGGGCCCGCATCTATCTGTCCGGCGAGGTGTACGACAACGTCGAGTTCCGGGCCGAGTACGACTTCGCCGACGGCTCGTCCCAGTTCCGCGACGTATACGTGGGACTGACGGACCTGCCCTACGTGGGCTCCGTCCGGGCCGGGCATTTCCGCGAGCCCTTCAGCATGGACCAACTGACCTCGAGCAACTCGACCACCTTCATGGAGCGATCCCTGGCCGATATCTTCGCGCCCGCGCGCAACACGGGCGTCATGGTGCGGCGAGGCTTCCTCGACGACCGGATTACCCTGGCCTCGGGGATCTTCCGCGACACCGACGATTTCGGACGCGGCTCCGCCGACGGGAACTACAATTTTACGACTCGGGTCACCGGCCTGCCCTGGTACGAGGACGAGGGGAAACGGCTGCTCCACCTGGGCGCGGCCTACAGCCACCGCAATCCCGACAGCACCTTTCGGTACCGGCAGCGGCCCGAAGCCCATCTGTCGTCCTGGCGCTTCGTCGACACCGGCACGTTCTTCGCCGACGACATCGACCTGTACAACGCCGAAGGCGCCGTGGTCTACGGCCCCTTCTCGATCCAGGGCGAATACACGCGATCGGACGTCGATATGCCCCTGTTCGGCGACCGCCGGTTCGACGGCTACTACGTGTTCGCCAGCTATTTCCTCACCGGGGAGCACCGGCCCTACCGGATGGCCGAGGGGGTCTTCGACGGGCCCAAGCCCAAGCGCAACTTCTCGGTTGTCGGCGAAGAGCGCGGTCCCGGGGCCTGGGAAGTCGCCCTGCGATACTCCGCCATCGACCTGCAGAGCGGCTTTCTCTTTGGCGGCGAACAGCAGGACTTCACCGTCGGCTTGAACTGGTATCTCAATCCCAATACGAAGTGGATGCTCAACTATGTCCGGTCCCACGTCGATCATGACCTGTACGAGGACGATCTGGACATCCTTCAGACCCGCATCCAGTTCATGTTCTAGGCAACCGAGAGACCGGGGGGGAGAACCTCCGGGCAGTTTCGCGGAAGGAAGAGGAAACCATGAGTCACTTGCATCGCATCACGCGGCCCGTCGCCCGTCCCGCCGTTGCCGGCAGCATCCTGGCCAAAGCGGCCCAGTTGAACAACCTGCTGAGCGCGGTTATGGCCCTCCAGGAGCTCTCCGACCTGCTGCGCAAGGAAGACACCCACGACAACTGATGCCGCGCCGAAATCGGACAGCCGCTTCCCGCGGCGTCCGTACGGGAAATTGAATCGGAGCTCCGGACCCGAAGGTCGCGGGCGGGCTATTCGGTGAATTGGTTGGTCTGGGCGGTGCGCACCCAAAGGGCGTGGCCCTGGCTTTCGAAGTTCCCGCCGGAATCGAAGTTCCGGTAGGTGCCCACGATGAGGTTGCCGGCCTGGCGCAGGTGCCACTCCGTGTCGCCGAAGAGGTCCACCGGCTGCCACACCCAGGAGATGACCTCGCTGCTGTTGCTGCCGCCCAGGGTGAAGAGGCGGCGCCGCGAGTCGCCGGGGAAGCGCAGGGCGCCCGTGCCGTTGAGGGCGCCGCCGCTCTGTTGCGTGGCGACGGTGACCAGGGCGAACTGGGTGGTGCGCTGGGTGGCGGCCCGGGTGTCGAAGAACGCCGCGACCCAGGTCCCTTCCAGCCGCGTGCTGGACGCGATGCGCCACTCGGCCGTGCCGCGGCTGAGGAAGCGTCCTGCTGAATCGGTCTGCCGATACGACCCCACCAGGAGCGCGTCGCCGACCCGCAGGTCCCAGATGAAGCGCCGGGAAGCGTTGACCAGCTCGACGTGGAGAAGGTTGCCGACGATGCTGCCGTTCTCGACGGTCATGGACGTGGCGTGCGGCTCGGCGTCGAATGCGTTCAACACCGTGGCCGTGCCCCGGACGCCTCCGCCGTCCACCGCCTCGAGGTTCATGCTCAGGAGGTAGTCGGTACCTTCCCGGCCCGGCGCCACCACGGAATCGCCGAAGGCCGTGATCCAATTGCGGCTGACGGCGGACGGCTGGATCTCCGGCGCGGGATACCAGGTCGCCGCGCCCGACCGGATGAGGCTGTCGCCCGCGTCGAACTGGCCGTAGGCCGCCACCACCAGGCTTCCGCTGTACAGTCCGAACCAGTCGATCTCGTTGTTGGCGAGGTCGAGCCCGCCGAACGTCAGTCCCAGACGGGGATTCTGGAATCCGCCCCGGACCACGTCGAACTCCTGAACGATGGGGTCGGCCTCGGTCTGGACAATGAAGCTGCCCGTGCCGCTGATGGTGCCGTCCGACCCCGAGCTCATGGCCACCTGGCCCGTGCGGTCCTGGTACGCCAGGCCGTTGCTTGCCCAGGAATCCGACGACGCCGAGACCCAGGTCGAGGGGAGGGCCCCGGTGCCCGTGCGGTACCACGTGGCGTGGCCCGCCCGCACCTGCTGCCCGTTCGATTCGGCCAGCTCTTCATACATGCCCACGATGCGCGTCGAGGTCGCCCGCAAATACCACCGGTGCGGATTGCCGAGGCGGGGTCCCGTCGACGCGTTCGAGCGAAGGGTCAGGACGGCGTCGTTCCCCGAAGCCGTTCCCGTGACCGTGACGGGCAGGCCCTCGGCGTTATCGGACGCGATAGAGCCCACGTGGAAGATGCGCCACAGGCGCCCCGACCCGCTTATGGACGTACCGCTCTGGTTCAAGTCGAGCCACAGCGCGTACTGGTTGTCGCCCAGCGAAGCCAGGGTGGTTACATAGTCGTCGGCGTAGCTCGTCACCCAGCGCCCGGAGAAGGGCGTGGGACCGCCCCCGCCGCCTCCACCCCCGCCGCCGCCGCCGCCGCCTCCGTCGTCCACGGGTGGAGGCTGATCGCCCGCCGAGATGTTCCGGAGGACGCCGAGGCCTTCGCCGTCGCATCCCGCGAAGAGGAGCGCCGCCAGCGCCGCCAGACCGATCGCCCGCATGTATCGAAACGTTTGCACCGTAATCTTCCTCGCCGGGGGCGAATTCGCATCGCAATCGCCCGAGTTTCGCTGATAATAACGCACGGGACGCTCCCTGTTACAGACGGGGCCGCCGGTCGAGACGACGGCACCGCCTTTTGCATGGACATTGTTGGAATCGCTTGCGTTGAATGCGGCCCGGCCGTAAAATGGCGCGCTTCGCTTTATCTGGCGAAAAACAGAGGAGCTCGACGGAACATGTGTGGGATAGTGGGATACATTGGGGAGAAGCGAGCGACCGACGTCATTTTGAGCGGCCTGCACCGGCTGGAGTATCGGGGGTACGACTCCGCGGGCGTCGCCGTTCTGCAAAACGGGTCGCTGGATTGCATCAAGAGCCTGGGCAAGTTGAAGGAGCTCGATCGGAAGATCGAGGCCCATCCGTTGCCGGGCGGCCTGGGGATCGGCCATACGCGCTGGGCCACCCACGGCGTCCCGAGCGAGGTCAACTCCCATCCTCATTTCGACGGTCCCCTCGAGATCGCCGTGGTGCACAACGGGATCATCGAGAATTACCAGGAATTGCGCGAACAACTCCAGAAGGAAGGGGTGACCTTCCGCAGCCAGACCGACACCGAGACGGTGGCGCACCTGGTGCGCAAGTATTACCAGGGCGACCTGTTTGAAGCGGTGAAGCGGGCGCTGAAGGACGTCGAAGGGGCCTATGCCCTGGGCATCGTCTGCAAGCACAACCCCGACGTATTGATCGCCGCGCGCCACGGAAGCCCCCTCATCGTCGGACTGGGCAAGGGAGAGGCCTTCATCGCCTCCGACGTGCCCGCCATCATGAAGTACACCCGCGACGTGCTCTACCTCGACAACGGCCAGGTCTGCGAGATCCGGCGCGACGGCTACCGCGTTCAGGACCTTGACGGGAACGACGTCCGGCTCGAGGTCAAGCACGTGGATTGGGACGACTCGGCCGCCGAGAAGGAAGGCTATCCGCACTTTATGCTCAAGGAGATCCACCAGCAGCCGGAGGTGATCCGGAACACGCTGCGGGGCCGGGTCGCCGAGGGCTCCGAGGAAGTCCAGCTCCCGGATATGAAGCTCAGCGAAGACGAGCTGAAGAACTGCCGGAAGATTGTAATCGTATCCTGCGGCACGGCCTGGCACGCGGGCCTCGTGGGCAAGTACCTCATCGAGAAGTTCGCCCAGGTGCCTGTCGAAGTGGACATCGCCTCCGAGTACCGCTACCGCGACCCCATCGTGCATCCCGACACCATCGTGATTCCCGTGACCCAATCGGGCGAGACGGCCGACACGCTCGAGGCCATTCGGATCGCCAAGAAGAAGGGCGCAAAGGTGGTGTCCATCGTGAACGTGGTGGGTTCGAGCATCGCCCGGGAGTCGGACGGCGTCATCTACACCCAGGCCGGCCCCGAAATCGGCGTGGCCTCGACCAAGGCCTACACGTCTCAGCTCACGGCCTTCGCCCTGTTCACCATCTACCTGGGCGAGCTGCGGGGCGTCTTGAGCAAGGCGGAAGCCAAGGAGATGATCGCCCACCTGCGGGCCCTTCCCGACAAGATCCAGTGGGTGCTCGACAACCACGACGTGGTCAAGGAGTGCGCGGAGGATCCCAAGTACCGCGACGCCCAGAGCGCCCTGTACCTGGGCCGCAGCTACAACTTCCCCAGCGCCCTCGAAGGCGCCCTCAAGCTCAAGGAGATCAGCTACATCCACGCCGAGGGCTACGGCGCGGGCGAGATGAAGCACGGGCCCATCGCCCTCGTGACCGACGAGCTGCCGGTGGTGTGCGTGGCCGTGGACGGCGACGTCTATGACAAGATGATCTCGAATATCCAGGAGATCCGGGCCCGCAGCGGCATCGTGCTGGCCGTGGCCACCCGGGGCAACGAGGAAATCGTCCGCCATTGCGACGACGTGATCTACGTGCCCGAGTGCTTCGAACCCTTCAGCCCCATCGTGGTGGCGGTGCCCCTGCAGTTGTTCGCTTACTACGTCGCCACCAACCGGGGATGCGACGTCGACCAGCCGCGCAACCTCGCCAAGAGCGTGACGGTCGAGTAACGCAACCGACTGCCGAACCTTTCGGGCCGGGCGTCTCTCCGGGCGCCCGGCCCCGTTGTGTCGGCCGCCGGGCGCGGAATAGCCCTTCCTCCTCATACGTTGCGTTAAGCGCCTCTCTACACTGTTCCGAGAGGATTACTGGGGTCCGCACGGGTGCGGCGACGAATTCGACCGCGACCCGTGCCTTGTACTGACGGAGGAGAACTGCCCGTGTTGAAGCGTATTCCCTTCTCGATGTCCCTTTGCGCCCTGCTGCTGTGCACGGCCGCGGCGGCCGAAGTCTACGAGGTCGATCCCGTTCACTCGTCCGCGGAATTCCGCATCCGCCATCTGGGCGTGAGCAACGTAAGCGGACGGTTTAACGACATTGCCGGCACGGTGAACTTCGACACCGAAGACCCGAGCAAGAGCTCCGTCGAGATCGAGATCCAGACCGCCAGCATCGACACCGCCGTCGAGGCGCGCGACAAGCATCTGCGCTCGGCCGATTTCTTCGACGTGGAAAAGTTCCCCGTCATGACGTTCAAGAGCACCGGGTTCAAGCCCGCGGGCGACAACATGTATGAAGTGACGGGGGATTTCACGCTCCTCGGCGTCACCCGGCCCCTGACGGTGACCGTCGAGCACATCGGGACCGGCAAGGACCAGGAAGGGAACGCGCTGGTCGGCTTCGAGACCACCTTCACCATCAAGCGCAGCGATTTCGGCATGAATACCATGGTCGGCAGCTCGCTTATCGGCGATGAAGTGAAGATCACCGTCGCCGTCGAGTGCAAGGCGGACTGATACTTCCCCGCTGATAGAACGCATCCGGCCTCCTCATCCGCTGAACCAAATCGCGGTGAGGAGGCCGGTTTCTGTTTGAAGATGAATGGCGAAGCGGGGGGAGGCTGTGCGTGCACGGGAGGCATGCGGATCCCACGGCCCGGCCGCTGCTCGGGCACGGCTCAACACGCGCCGAAGGGTACGGATCGCAAGGATCGCCTCTCCGGTCCCTCACACCCCATCGCGGCCGGCGATGCCGTCCCGCCGGATGTTCAGGGGTTGGTGAGGGTGATTACCTGGCGGGCTGCTTCCCGCAACGAAATGCGGCGGGTATGGGCCAATTTCTTCAAGGCTTCGAAGGCGTGGGCGTCGCTGACCTTCAGCCAGCCCATCAGCGTGGCTTTTCCCTCCACCACCCATTGCCATGATTCGAGGGCCCGGGCCATATCGGCGTCGGCGCCCTCGCCGTCCCGCAGAAACTCCTGGAACTGGGAAAACCGTTCCAGGGCCGCGTCGATGGCTTCCCGAAGCGCTTCTTCGTCGATCGGTTTCGTGAGGTAGACGGAAGCACCGCAGTCGCGCACGGCGGGGACCGCCACGTCGACGCCGTCGTGCCCCGTCACAACGATGACGGGCATGGGCGCTTCCTTGAGCACCTGTTGAACGGCCTGAAGCCCGTCCATTCCCGGCATGCGGACGTCCGTGATGATGAGATCGGGACGCTGCTCGCGGCACATCTCCACCAATTCCACCCCGTCCGATGCCGCCGCCACCACCTCGTGGCCGATATGGGCTACCACATCGGCGAGATACATGCGCATGACGGGCTCGTCGTCGGCCACGGCAACGCGCAGCGAGCGGGCCATATGGATTACCTCCGAAGCATTTTCGCGGATTAACTTGCGGCAGGTCTCGAGGCCCGGAGGACCTCAGAAGCCTGAGTGAGGGGACGCCCCCAAAAAACCGGAGCGGCGACCCGGCGCCGGTATTCGGCACTTACCCATTCCCTTATAGCCCAGATAGCCCTTCGTCTGCAACCCGGGAAGCAACGACAAGAGACCCCGGTCGAGACGACAGAGCCACGATCAAGCCGCAACCAAGCCATGGTCCAGACCAATGAGCCGTAGCCGCCCGACGGCGGTCGATCGGACCAACGTGATCGGGTGTACCGCGGGCGAGACTGCCACCCATTGATTTGTGACGGGATTCACAACGACTGTCTCTTGAAACTGCCCGAATGAGACACTTGTGTCCTGAGCAGTTCTGTCTCTTGCAGGCGTTTCTCTCCAATTCCTCTCGATTTTCGAGTCTGTCCAAGTCGATTCCTCAGAGGTTAAGTCATTTAACGCCAAATATTTATGATCTATAGGTCTGGCGGCCGGACAACGTGCCGGATTCTGGCATGGAAGCTGCATGAACACAGGTGCTCACCCACACCGAAGGTAAAGACCTCAGGTAACGAGGAGAGGTTCTCAAATGGCAGCAGCGGAGCTTGTGGTGGCAGGAGGCCTGATGGCCGGGTTGGGCGGGTTCCTATCCGTTCTCCTGGCCGCGGCCAACCAGAAGCTCCGGGTGGAAGAAGACCCGCGGATCGACGAGGTGGAAGCGATGCTTCCGAAAGCGAACTGCGGGGCTTGCGGATTGGCGGGCTGCCGGGCCTTTGCAGAGGCCGCCGTGTCGGGGGCGGTGGCTCCCGGCCGGTGTACGGTGAACTCGCCCGATCGCGTCGCCGCGATGGCGAATTTGCTTGGCGTTGACGCAGGCACCGAAGAGAAGCGCGTTGCGCGCGTGGCTTGTGCGGGGGGATCGCACGTGGCCGTGTATCGCGCGCGCTACCAGGGCCTGAATCGCTGCCGGGCCGCAGCCCTTGTCTCGGGGGGAGGCAAGGGCTGCGCCTGGGGGTGTCTGGGCCTGGGAGACTGCGTGGATGTGTGTGAATTCGGTGCCCTGGCGTTGAACGAATATCGCTTGCCGGTGGTGAATGAAGCGAAGTGCACGGCTTGCGGTGCGTGCGTCGAGGTCTGCCCCAAGGGGTTGATTTCGCTGCACCCCGTAAGCCACCGCCTCTGGGTAGCTTGCAGCAGCGAGCTCCGGGGAACAGAGGCGGAAGCGGTCTGCCAGGTAGCCTGTACGGGGTGCGGCCGGTGTGCGGCCGACGCCCCCGAGGGCCTGGTGACCGTGGTGAACCACCTCGCCCGGGTGGACTACAGCCGGAACGACGAGGCGACGCCCGAAGCGGTCCGGCGGTGCGTCACCGGGGCGCTGGTGTGGTTGGAGGAGGGTCAAACGATCAAGGGGGCGGCGGCGAAGAAAGTATTGCGCAAAACGCCGCTCCCGGTGGGTTGTGCGCCCTCGCTGCACGAACTCTGAACAAGACGACCGGCGCGAGCCGCTCCCCGAGGGGGACGGTCTCGGGCCGGTTGCGGCACAAGAGCGGTTTCGGATTGAATCGGCGAAGACGCGGCGCTTCGCAATAGGCCCGGGGCCATGCCGGGCGTCGGCCGTGGGGTTTCGCGGAGGCAACCCCAAACCGCTCTCGACATGAGGCTGAGGAACCGCAAGGTTCAAGACTTTTCAACGCGAGGTATAGAGGTCGGGCCATGAAAGAGGAAACTCACCAGCAGGTCAAGTACCCCGGCATTCGGGAAGCCATGGACGGCAACACGGCCGTAATCATGTGCGAGCGCGAGTCGAGCGACGCCGCGGGCGCCTATCCCATCCCCCAGTCGACCCAGATGGGCGAATACTGGGCCGAAGCGGCGGCGGCGGGCCACATCAACGTCTCGGGCCGGCCGCTCATCTTCATCGAGCCCGAAGGCGAGCACGCCGCGGCGGCCGTCACGGCGGGCCTTTCCATGACCGGCCTGCGCTCGACCAACTTCTCGTCGGGCCAGGGCATCGTGTACATGCACGAATCGCTCTACGGGGCGGTGGGCAAGCGGCTCACCTACGTGCTGAACATGGGCTGCCGCGCCATCACCAAGGCCACGCTGAACGTCCACGCCGGCCACGACGACTACCACGCCGTGGACGACACGGGGTTCTTCCAGGTCTTCGGCAAGAACGTGCAGGAGGTGTGCGACCTCAACATCATCGCCCACCGCATCGCCGAGTTGTCGTTAAACCCGGGCATCGTGGCCCAGGACGGGTTCCTGACCACCCACCTCATCGAATCGCTGATGCCCGAGCGCGAACTCATCGAGGAGTATCTGGGCCATCCCGAGGACATCATCGACACGCCCACGCCGGCCCAGCGGATGATGTTCGGTCCTCAGCGCCGGCGCATTCCCGAGCTGTGGACGGTCGACAACCCCGTGATGGTCGGGGTGGTGCAGAACCAGGATTCCTACATGCAGAGCGTGGCCGCCCAGCGGCCGTTTTTCTTTGATCACATCGTCGAGCTGTCCGAGCAGGCCTTCGAAGAGTTCTACAAGCTCACGGGCCGCCGGTACGGCCGCGTGGCGACCTACCGCTGCGAAGACGCCGAGTACTTGATCCTGGGTCAAGGCAGCGTGGTGCCCAACGCCGAGGCGGTGGCGGACTACCTGCGCGAGACCCGCGGCCTCAAGGTGGGCGTGGTGAACCTCACCATGTTCCGGCCCTTCCCGGGTGACCTGCTGGGCCAGGTACTGAAAGGCCGGAAGGGCGTTGCGGTGCTCGAGCGCACCGACCAGCCCCTGGCCGAAGACCTCCCGCTGATGCGCGAGGTCCGCGCCACCCTCACCAAGTGCATCGAGAACGGCCTCGTCAAGAACGGCGACAAGCCGTATCCCAAGTACGCCGAATACTCCGCGCCCGGCGACGCGCCGGCCTTGTACTCCGGGTGCTTCGGCATGGGCAGCCGCGACCTGCAGCCCGAGGCCCTCATCGCCGCCGTCGAGAACATGCTGCCCGACGGCAAGCACAAGAAGATGTTCTACCTGAGCATCGATTTCGTGCGCGACAAGGCCTACACCCCGAAGCAGGAGATCTACCAGCAGGAGCTCCTGGACAACTATCCGCACGTGAAGGACCTGGCCCTGCGGGGCAGCGAGAACCCGAACCTGATGCCCAAGGACAGCATCACCGTCCGGTTCCACTCCATCGGCGGCTGGGGCGCCATCACCACGGGCAAGAACCTGGCAATGACGCTCTTCGACCTGCTGGGCTACCACATCAAGGCGAATCCCAAGTACGGCTCGGAGAAGAAGGGCCAGCCCACCACGTATTACCTGTCGGCCGCGCCCGAACCCATCCGGATCAACTGCGAATATTTCTACGTCGACGTGGTGCTGTCGCCCGACCCCAACGTGTTCAAGCACTCGAACCCGCTGGCGGGCCTGAAGAAGGGCGGCGTCTTCATCATTCAGAGCGAGCACGAAGCGCCGGATGAAGTCTGGCGCCGGCAGATCCCGGCCCGGTTCCAGAAGATCATCATCGAGAACGACATCCGCGTGTTCTTCCTCGACGCCTTCAAGATCGCCCGGGAAGAAGCCAGCGACCCCGAGCTCCAGTTCCGCATGCAGGGCAACGCCTTCCAGGGAGCCTTCTTCGCGGCGGCGCCCGTGATGGAGAAGGCCAAGCTTACCGAGCAGACCCTCTTCGAGGCCATCGAGGCCCAGCTCAAGAGCAAGTTCGGCAAGAAGGGCGCCCGGGTGGTGGAAGACAACCTGCGGGTCGTGCGGCGCGGCTACGCCGAGATCAAGGAGATCACGGAGAAGTCGGTGACGACCGACGCCGCCCCGGTCCTGCGCAAGGACCCCGGCCTGCCCCTGATGCTCAAGCTACAGCCGGAGAGCGAAGCCCCCACGACCGACATCCACCGGTTCTGGGAACAGACGGGCTCCTTCTACCTCACCGGCCAGGGCAACGACACCCTCACCGACCCATTCATCGGACTGAGCATGATCCCCGCTTCCACGGGCGTGTTCCGCGACATGACGGGCATCCGGTTCGACCATCCCGAGTGGGATCCGACGAAGTGCACGGGGTGCGGCAACTGCTGGACCGTGTGTCCCGACTCGGCCCTTCCGGGGTTGGTGAACACCGTGAGCGACGTCCTCGAGACGGCCGTCTCCCGGCTGGAGGAAAAAGGCCACACCCTGAAACACCTGGCGAAGACGGTGCGGGCGGTGGAGCCGAAGGTGCGGGCCCTTATCGACGCCGAGAGCGCCGGCACCGTAAGCGAGCACATCGCCAAAGCCGCCCACGAAGTCGTGGCGGAAAGCACCCTGTCTCGCGAGGACAAGGAAGTCCTCGAGCGGGAGATGAACCTGCTGGTGGAGGAAGTCCGCGACTTCAAGTTCGCCGTCACCCGGCCCTTCTACCACAACCTCGAGAAGGACGCCAAGGGCAGCGGCGGTCTCCTGTCCATCACCCTCGACCCGTACTGCTGCAAAGGCTGCATGGAATGCGTGGACGTGTGCCAGGACGACGCCCTCAAGGCCGTCCCGCAGACGTCCGACAGCATCGACACCCTGCGCCGGAACTGGGAGTTCTGGCTCGCCTTGCCGAACACCCGACCCGAGTACTTCCGCATCGAGAGCCTCGAGGAGGGAATCGGCGCACTCGAGACCCTGCTCCTCGACAAGAGCAACTACAAGTCCATGGTGGGCGGCGACGGCGCCTGCCTGGGCTGCGCCGAGAAGACCGTGCTGCACCTGTTCACCGCCACGGTGGAAGCCCTCATGCAGCCGCGGGTCCGGAAGCACGTGGCCTATCTCGAGGACCTGATTGCGCGGCTCGAGAAGCACATCCGCCTGAAGCTCGCCGAATCCATGGACGTGAGCGACACGGCGTCGGTGCAGCGGGCCATGGAGGCCGTCAAGGACAAGGACCTGACCCTGTCCAACCTGACCTCGGCGATGGATGAGACGCGCCTGAGCCGGCCCATCGACGCCGACTGGCTCAAGCGCACCACCCAGCTCCTCGCGCGCCTCAAACAGCTCAAGTGGAACTACACCGAGGGTGTGACGGGCCGGGGCCGGGCGAACCTGGGCATCGCCAACAGCACGGGCTGCAGCTCCGTGTGGGGCTCCACCTTCCCCTTCAACCCGTACCCGGTGCCCTGGACCAACCACTTGTTCCAGGACAGCCCCTCGCTGGCCATGGGCCTGTTCGAAGGGCACATGTCCAAGATGGCGGAAGGGTTCCGCACCATCCGCATGGTGGAGCTCGAGCTCGAGGGCAAGTACGATCCCAGCACCCACGACGAGTTCTTCCGGTACTTCAACTGGCATCAGTTCACCGATGAAGAATGGCTGCTCTGCCCGCCCGTCACGGTGGTGGGCGGCGACGGCGCCCTCTACGACATCGGGTTCCAGAACCTGTCGCGCATGATGATGTCCGGCAAGCCCATCAAGGTCGTCGCGCTGGACACGCAGGTGTACTCGAACACGGGCGGCCAGGCCTGTACCTCCGGGTTCATCGGCCAGGTGTCCGACATGGCCCAGTTCGGAAAGACCATGAAGGGCAAGAGCGAGATCCGCAAGGAGATCGGCCTCATCGCCATGGCCCACCGGACCAGCTACGTGCTCCAGGGCAGCATCGCCAACTCGTCTCACCTCATCGAGGGCTTCATCGAGGGCCTCCTGGCGCGGCGACCGGCCCTGTTCAACGTATACTGCCCGTGCATGCCCGAACACGGCATCGCCGACGACCTGTCCAAGCACCAGAGCCGGTTGGCCATCGAATCCCGGGCCTATCCCGTCTACCGGTTCAACCCGGACAACGGCAAGGCCTGGAAGGACTGCCTCGACCTCGAAGGCAACCCGTCTCCCGATGCGCCGTGGCCGACCTACACCCTCAACTACGTGGACGAGGACGGCAAGCCGGCGTCCCTCGAACTGCCGCTGACCTTCGCCGACTTCGCGGTCACCGAGGCCCGGTTCCGCAAGCACTTCAAGAAGGCGCCGCGGGACACCTGGAACGACGACATGGTCCACTTGGCCGACTTCCTCGGGATGTCGGAGGAAGACCGGGAAGGCAAGTTCCCGTACATCTGGGCCGTGGACAAGAAGAACCGCCTCGCGCGGCTGCTGGTCTCCTCCGAAATCGTCCGGAGCTGCGAGGAACGGCAGGATTTCTGGACCCTGCTGAAATCGCTGGCCGGCGTCGAGAAGACCGTGGACGTGGAGCAGATCAAGGCCGAGGTCCGCACGGACATCGTCCAGCGTCTGGCCCAGGGTCTGCTCGACCTCACCATGAAGGGCGGCGACCTCTCTTCGGTGGTGGTCCCGGCGGCGGCTCCCGCGGCCGCGGAAGCGCCAACTCCCTCGGCACCGGCCGCGACGCCCGCCCCGGCGGTTGCCGCAGCGGCTCCCGCTTCGGCTCCGGCCGCGGCATCGGGCAACGGCGCCGGCAACGGCTACGTGGCGCCGTTCCTTGACTCGAACGAGTGCACGGCCTGCGGCGAGTGCATCCAGGTGAACCCGGCGGTATTCGCCTTCAACGACAAGAAGCAGGCCTTCATCAAGGATCCCAGGGCCGGCTCCTACAAGGACCTGGTCCGGGCCGCCGAGAAATGCGCCGCCCGCGCCATCCGGCCGGGCATGCCCGCCGACCGGTCCGAGAAGGACGTCGAGAAGCTCATCAAGCGGGCGCAGAAGTACAACTAGCGGCAGGGCGGCCCGGGGGGCCTCCCGTGCAGACCCGGCAGTTGAACGAGCAGACGAATCGGGCGGCGGTACGCGGTACCGGCTGCGGCCGCCGCCCGAAGTTTGCTCGCTCCGGGGGCGGCCGGGACCGATAGGACGAGACGGGGCGGGGCGCTCTCCCTGTCGCCGGTTTTCGAGGATCCCTCCGCCGCCGGATCGAAAACGCACACGTAACGCATCGACGAGTTAACGGAACAACGGCGAACATCCGGGGGCCCACCGCTCCTGGGAGACGTGCAGCGAATGTTTTGGGCAATAGGAAAAGCGAAGCGGACGTTTTCGCACGGGATCCATCCGCCCGAGCACAAGGACGCCACGAAGGATAAGCCCATCCGGCGGCTGCCCTTTCCGCCCGAGATGATCATCCCCCTGAGCCAGCACGCGGGCGCGCCGGCCGTGCCCATCGTGCGGGAAGGCCAGGAAGTGGTCCGGGGCGAACCCATCGCGCGGCCCGGCGGGTTCGTCTCCGTGGCCATGCACGCGCCGGCAACGGGCGTGGTCCGGCGGATCGCCCTCGCCCCCAGCAGCGCGGGACACATGGTGCCGGCCATCCATCTCAAGCTTCATCCCGGCGCCGGCCAGGAAATCCTCTACGGCGCCCCGGTGGATCCGGACGCCCTGGGGGCCGAGGAGACCATCCAAGCCATCCAGGAGGCGGGCATCGTCGGTCTGGGGGGCGCCGCCTTTCCCACCCACGTGAAGCTCGCGGTCCCGGAAGGGAAGCACATCGACACCATCATCGCCAACGGGTGCGAGTGCGAACCCTATCTTACCGCGGACTACCGAACCATGCTTGAACGGCCGGACCACCTTTTCACCGGGCTCCGCATCGTGCTCCGGGCCAGCGGCGCGAAGCAGGCGATCATCGGCATCGAGGACAACAAGGCCGACGCGGCGGATCTCCTGGCGAGCCGGGTGCCGCCGGACCTTCCCGTCGAAATTCGGCTCGTCGAGGCCAAGTACCCGCAGGGCGCCGAGAAGATGCTCATCAAGGCGCTGCTGGACCGCGAAGTGCCCTCGGGCGGGCTTCCCGTGGACGTGCACGCGGCGGTGTTCAACGTGGGCACCCTGGCCCAGATCGGCGAGCTGGTGCCGCGCCACGGCGGGCTCATCGAGCGCATCGTCACCGTCACGGGGCCCGGCGTGGAACGGCCGGGGAACTACCTCATGCCGCTGGGCACGCCCCTGGCCTTCGTGCTCGAGTACACGGGAGTGAAGCCGGACGTCGCCGAGGTCATCCTGGGTGGACCCATGATGGGTTTTGCCGTGGGGGCCTGGGACATACCCGTCACCAAGGGCGTCACGGGCATCCTGGTCCTTACGCGCGACCGCATGATGCCGACGACGACCAAGGTGTACCCGTGCATTCGGTGCGGTTCCTGCCTGCGAGCCTGCCCCATGCACTTGAACCCGTCTCAACTGGGGATGCTGGCGAGCCGCCGACGCTACGACGAGATGGCGGAGAAGTACCACCTCATGGACTGCTTCGAGTGCGGGTGCTGCTCCTATGTGTGCCCGTCGAACATTCCGCTGGTCCAGAGCATGCGCATCGCCAAGGGCATCGTTCGGCAAAGGAAGGCGGCCAACAAGTGAGCCTGACGTATCCCGAGATAGAACTGAGGACGTCGCCGCACATCAAGCGGCAGGTCACCACCGACGTCATCATGTTGAACGTGGTGTACGCGCTCGTGCCGGTGGCGGCCTTCGGCGTGTGGCTCTTCGGTCTGAGCGCCCTGCTGCTCGTGGGCGTCTGCACCGCCTCGACCGTCCTTACCGAGCACCTCATCTGCCGGCTGCGGGGCAAGGAATCGACCATTACCGATTACAGCGCCGTCATCACCGGCATACTGCTGGCCCTCACGCTGCCGCCGGGGTTTCCCCTGTGGATGGCGGCGGTGGGCGGCGTCGTGGCCGTCGGCCTGGGCAAGGCCGCATTCGGCGGACTCGGGTTCAATCCATTCAATCCCGCCCTGGTGGGCCGGGCCTTTCTACAAGCCGCTTTCCCCGTGGCCATCACGACCTGGACGCCCGCCGGCGTCTCGGGCCGCTTCCTCGCGGCCATTCCCTCGACGCTGGCCCTGCCGTTCATGAAGCCGCCGTCTGTGGCGGAGTATGGGGCGGCCGCGGTGGACGGCTTCTCGGGCGCCACGCCGCTGGCCCAGATGAAGTTCGAGGGCACCGTGCCGGCCCTCCCCGACCTGGTGCTGGGAACGAGCCCCGGCACCGTCGGCGAGACCTCCGCCATCCTCATCCTGCTGTGCGGCGCCTATCTCGTGGCCCGGCGCATGATGGACTGGCGCATTCCCGTATCCATCCTGGTCACGGTGTTCATCGTAAGCGGCGCCTTCGCCCTCTCCCGGCCGGAGGCGTACCCGAACCCCTTCTACATGCTCTTCTCGGGCGGCCTCATGCTGGGCGCCGTGTTCATGGCCACCGACATGGTGGGCTCGCCCTCGACGCCCCGCGGCGTGTGGATCTACGGGATCCTCATCGGGATCCTCACCGTGGTCATCCGCCTCAAGGGCGGCCTTCCGGAAGGCGTGATGTACGCCATCCTCCTTGGAAACGCGGCCACGCCCCACATCGATGCTCTGACCCAGCCCCGCATCTACGGCGCAAGGAAGGAAGAGAAACTGTGAATGCCGTGGCACACCCG
>CAYVOE010000041.1:0-18999 GCA_964452795.1 uncultured Nitrospiraceae bacterium | reverse complement strand
GCGCTCGCTGTCGATCGCTGACCCTGGGCTAACCTATATATCCCCTTCGGGGAATTTTCCCCTGCGGACTATGATGCCGGAACGGTCGCGTTGTCTCGCCGAGCGGATACGCTACGTATGTGTCCCCTTCCGGGAATTGTTCCGGGGCCGGCGGCGTCACGAAACCGGTGCATGGTGCAACGATATTGCGTCCCATCGGCTTTCCCGACTCCACCCTAGCACAACGGCCAGTTGGGATCCGGCGTGTCGCGGAGGGTGCCGAGGAGGCCATGCTCGAGCCGTGAATGGCCGGCGGCGGCGATCATGGCGCCGTTGTCCACGCACAAAGCCAAGGGCGGCATGCTGACCTCCGCGTCGATCTCGTTGGCCATCCGTTCGCGCAGGAGCCGGTTCGCGGCCACCCCGCCCGCCACCACGAGCCGGCGCGCGCCGGTCTGGCGCAGGGCGTGCTGGGTCTTGATGATCAACGTGTCGACGGCGGCGTACTGAAAGCTGGCGGCGAGGTCGGCCACGGTTCCGCCGTGGTCCCGCAACTGGTAGAGGACCGCCGTCTTCAATCCGCTGTAGCTGAAGTCGAGGGTGTCGGTTCGGGTCATGGCCCGGGGAAAGTCGTAGGCCCGGGGGTCACCGCCCTCGGCGGCCCGCTGAATGGAGGGTCCGCCCGGATAGGGCAGGTCGAGGAGGCGGGCCACCTTGTCGAAGGATTCGCCCACCGCGTCGTCGCGGGTGTTGCCGAGCATGCGGTATTGATGGGGTCGCTCGCACCACACGAGGGTGGTGTGTCCCCCGCTGACGATGAGGGCCAGGAAGGGCCACTCCGGCGGATTCTCCCCCAGAAAGGCGGAGAACAAGTGCCCTTCGAGATGATGGACCGAGACGAAGGGCACGCCGAGGGTGTAGGCCAGCGCCTTGGCGAAGCTGACCCCCACGAGGAGCGAACCCATCAGCCCGGGGCCCAGCGTGGCGGCGACGGCGTCGATGGGGCCGCCGGCCTGTTCGAGGGCCCGCTCGGCGAGCTGGGAGATGCAGCGCGTGTGCTGGCGCGACGCGATCTCCGGCACCACGCCGCCGAAGGGCGCGTGCACGGCGATCTGGGACGCCACCTCGTTGACGACGATGCGGCGTCCGTCCTCGACGACGGCGATGCCGGTCTCGTCGCAGGAGGTTTCGATTCCCAAAATACGGGTCATGGCGGCGTCGCTCTTCTTTTCCTTCCTCGCCCCGTCACTTCACGAATTCCGACGCGTGGACCAGGACGACGTTCTCCCGTTCGCGCAGGCCGGGCAGCACGGACTGGAGGACGCGGGCGGTCTCGATGCGGAAATGGCAGATCCCGATGGCCCACCCGCGCTGCCGAGCCTTGGCCAGGAGTTGGTTGAACTGGCCGCGGATGTAGGCCGGGTCGCTCCGATTATCGAGGAATACATCGCGATCGGCCGTGGGAATTCCCAGGGATCGGGCCGTGTCGCTCGCCACCGACAGGGGCGACGTGCGGCTGTCGATGAAGAACATGCCCCGTTCCTTGACGATCTCGAGGAATCCGCGCATGGCGATGGAGTCGCCCGTGTAGCGCGAGCCCTCGTGGTTGTTCACGCCCACCGCGCCGGGAACCGCCGCCAGGGCCGTCTCCGTCACCTGGGCGATTTGCTCCGGCGACATGCCCACCACCAGGGGATTCAGCGCTGCGGCGGCGCCGCTCTCGGCTTCCATGGGCATATGGAGCATCACTTCAAAACCGCGGGCCGCGGCGCGCCGTGCGATGTCGGCCGCGAAGGGCGTGTGGGGCAGCAGCGCCAGCGTCAGGTTGGGGTCGAGGTTCAGAATAATCTCGGTGGCCTCGCCGCCGTACCCGCCGTCGTCCACGATGATGGCGATCCGGCTCGGCGCTCCGGGCAGAGGCGCGGGCATCGTCGGGGCCGACGCCACCGCCACGGGTTCCGGCGTCGACGGGGGCGCGGGGTCCGAGCTCGCCGCCGGGGGAGTCGGGGCCTTCGTTTCCGGTGCCGGTTCGAGTTCGGGCAGGAGGTTCAGGTCCGGCAGCATGGGCCGGGACGGCACATCCGGGGGCAACGCCGCGATGGCGGCAGGCGGCGCGGGGACCTCGGACTCCTGCGGCACCTCGGCGATCAGCGGCGGCGTCGGGATCGGTTCGGGCGCCCGCGGAATCTCGGCGACGGTCGGCGGCGCGGCCGACGGCGCGGGCGCGTTCAAGAGGATCCGCGCGAAGAGGCGTCCGGCGGCCGACAGATTCAGCGCCCCCGTGTCGTGCTCCTCTTCCACGGTGAATCCCTGCCGGAGCCCTTCGTCGACGAGCCGGTCGAGAAGCTCGGCTCCGGCGTCGAACGACGGGAGGATGAGGGCGTATTCGCGATAGGTCCAGCGGGCCTCGTCGTCTTCCCGGACCTCGGCCGCACGCGCCTCAAGTTCGGCCGCGCCGTCCTCGCCTCCCGCCAGGATCCGCTCCACGGCCTCGGCCGACCGCTCGGTGAGGGCCGTAAAGTCGGTTGGCCGCGAGCCCAGGAAGGACAGCAATAGCCACAGGGCCGCGATGCCCGCGCCGATGAGGACGAAGGTCATGGTGATAAGGACGTTCCAGGAGTGGGGCAGCCGATCCGCCGGCTCGTTGCTCTTGTGCATGTTCCGCCTGTCGGTTGATTAGAGGTTGCCGAACGATTCAGAAATCCACCCACTCCACCGGGCCGATGTCGTGGCCCAGGAACCGCGACCCGATTCGGGCGAGGTTCTGGGGTGTGTCGGTGACCAGGAAACTGTGCCGGGCCGGGTGCCCGTTGTCCGCGCGCAGGGCCATGCTGTCGAGCACCTCTTCCACCACCTGCGCGGCCGCCTCTCCGCTGTCCACGATGCACACCTCGTCGCCCATGATCTCGGCGATGACGTCGCGCAGGATGGGGTAGTGGGTGCATCCCAGGACGAGGGTGTCGATGTCGTGGCGGCGCAGGTCTTCGAGGTAGTCGCGGGCGACGAGCCGGGGGACGTCCCCGTCGATCCAGCCCTCCTCCGCCAGGGGCACGAAGAGGGGGCAGGCCTTGCAGAAAACCTGCGCGTCGGGCATCCGGGCCTCGATGGCGGCCTGGTAGGTGCCGCTGGCGATGGTGCCCGCCGTGCCGATGACGCCGATGCGGCCGTTCCGGGTCTGTTCCACGGCGCGCCGGGCCCCGGGTTCGACCACGCCGAGCACCGGCACGTCAACCTCGGACCGCAGCACGTCGAGGGCGTGGGCCGAAGCGGTGTTGCAGGCGATGACCAGCATCTTGATGCCGCGGTCCAGCAGGATATCCGCACAGGCGCGGGCGTAGCGGATCACGGTGTCGGCCGACTTGGTGCCGTAGGGGACCCGGGCCGTATCGCCGAGATACAACAGCGGTTCGTCGGGAAGCCGCTCGGCGATGCGCCGCAACACGGTCAATCCTCCGATGCCGGAATCGAAAATGCCCACGGCGGCCGCGCCGGGATCGACGCCCGCCCGGTTATCCATGGGAAGGCTGGACCCACGACGAATCGGGACCATAGGGGCCCGAAAGGTCGATGTGTCCCGAGAAGGCGGTCTCGTCGATCGGCGAGCCGTTCATCAGGATCTGGATGCGCCGGGGAGGCCGGCCGTCGGTGCCCGTAAGGGCTTCCTGGGTCAGGGTGTGGGCGAGGCCCTGGACCAGCAGCGATTCCACCACGGCGCTGGTCCGGCGGTTCGACAACACCTCCGGAGAGAAGTCGACGACCAGGGTGCCGTCCTCGAGGGCGAAGAGGGCCCGGACCTCCGTGGTCTCGGGCATCAGCGGCGCCCGCCGCGACTGGGGACCCGCGATGAGTTCACCCAGGGCTTTCCGGCAGTTCTCGATCGTCGACGGACCGATCTCGAGTTCGCGGCGTTCGGGGCTCAGGTAGCGCCCGTCCGAATCCACGAAGTAAAAAGCCACCTCCCGCACCTCGGGCGACACCCGGACCGTGTCGGTGGCCGCGGCCACGGGCGACGGCGGGGGCGCATTGAGGCTCAGCGGATCGAGCCCCAACTGCGTGAGTTGATGGACCAGGAGGCCGACGATGAAGACCAGGGCCAGCGTGAACAACCCCCACGCGGCCAGGGCGGCCCGGCGGGCCAGCGACGATCCCGACGGGACGCTCATTCCACAGGCTCCTCCGCCGCATAGCCAGACGGTGCCGTCGGCGCCAGGAACCGGCCGATCCCTTCCGCCAGGGCCGCCGCCAACAAGTCCTGCCGCGTCTCGCTCGCCCATTCGGCCTCGTCGGCGGGGTTGGTGAGGTATCCCGCTTCGACGAGGATGCCGGGCATCTGGACGCGTTCGAGAAGCGGGCTCCGGATGGGCCGGACGGTCGAGGTGGTTGCAGCGGTCCCGGCCGAAACGGCCCGCGCCACGTCTTCCGCCAGTTGGCGGCTGCGCTGGGTGAATCCGCCCCAGTTGCCGCGGACGGTGTCGGCCCTTCCGGCGCCGGGAACGGCCCGGCCCGGATCGGCGGGGTAGAAGATGTCGACGCCCGATGCGCCGGCGGCGTAGCTGGCCCCCGCGTGAATGCTGACGAACAGGCCGCCCCGCTTCGAGATGGCCGTGTTAACCCGGTCGATAAGCCCCAGGGAGGTGTCGTCCGTGCGGGTCAGCTCGGCCTCGAGTCCCTTCGAGCGCAGGGCCTGTTGCAGGCGCAGGGCGAGGGCGAGAGCGTAATCGTCCTCGGTCATCGACGTGCCCGCGACGCCGCTGTCTTCGCCTCCGTGGCCGGGGTCGATGATCACCACCGGCATCGCCAAAGCGTCGAGGTTTTCCGGCAGCGGCGGCTCGTCCGCCACGGGCGGCGCGCCGGGAATGGTCGGCGCCACGGCCGCGTCTCGCCCGTCCTCCGGCCCCTGCGAGACCGTGGGCGTGGCGCCGAAGGCCCGCGTGAACAGGGGTTCCACGTCGTCCACGGCGATCCAGGCCTCGCGGCTGCTTTCGATGAGGGGGCGCGACAGCTCGAACTGGCCGAGGGTGGCGCTGACCAGGGTCTCCTCGGAGTTGATCAACGCGGCTTTCCGGTCAAACTCGATCTGGACGCCCGTGGCGCCGATGTTCAGATCGCCGCCCCACTGGCGCAGCAGCGGGCCGAGGGGCACGTACGAGACGCCGTCGCGTCGATACGACTCGACCGTGGCGGTCCGGGTCTGGCCATCGACCGTGAGGGTGAACTCTATGGGAGCCGCCGCGGCGGAGACGGCCGTCAGTGCGGCCCCGAGGGCCACCCAGGCGAGGCACGTCGCGCGGCGCGGGGATGGGGCTGTCCGTTGTTTCACAGGATCCTACGGATTCTTCGAGTTTTCGATCTTCTGTATGTGGAACTTGATGAACATGTTATCGTCGGCGGGCCGGGCGGGGCGCGGGTCCCACGGACGCGCCCAAATCAATACCCCCACCAGCAACAGCAGGAGTCCGGCCAGGACAATGCCGCCAATCTTATCATGCCGGCTCATGTTTTCTCTCCGGCCCCTCAGATTCGGCGTTTTTCTTCGAGGACCTGCCGCACGGGCCGGTCGTCGACGTTGAAGGTCTTGCGCGGCGGCAGCTTGATCTTGGCCTGCTCCTGGGCCAGGCGCAGGTTCAGCTTGACCAGGCAGGACTCGCACAACCGCTTGGTCAGGCTGATGGCCGGTGCGCCGCACTGTCCGCAGGCGACCGGCGTGGAATCGTCCACCCGCCGGATCTTGCCTTCATCGATGAGGCGCAGCACGCAGGCCTCGCTGACGCCCGTCCCTTCCGCGACCTGGAGGGCGGTCTCGTTGGGGCGTTCCTCGAGGTATTGGCGCACCTTCTCGTAGTCGGCCTCTTCTTCGGGCAGACAGTCCGGGCAGATGGGTAATCGATCCTTGTTGAACAGTTTGTTGCATCGAGCGCAGCTTGCCAGTGGCATCTGACCCTCCTTGGCCGTTCTCTCGAGGCGATTCCGGGCGGCCGTCCTCGCCGGGGACCGGATGCGATGGCGAATCGCTCTCCTGCCGGTCCCGGGTCGCCGTCACGGGCGGCTCCCTTCGTAACGCAATGAACCGTAATCGATCTCGAGGTTGCCGACGACGCCCGCCTTGGCCACGTACCCCTCGCGTGTTACGTTGACCCCCACCGTTAGAGCCTTCAAGGGCCGACCCGTCTGGTCGCTCAGGGCCCGATCGGCCGCCGGGTACTCCACCCGAAGCCATGCGCGCCCACACACCGGCCGGCTGAGGTCGCTCCGGCCCGCATCGGCCCGTACGAACTCAATGGTAACGCCCGGAGCGAATACGTACCGGTCTTCCACGCCTTCCGGCCGCAGCCGGTTGCCTTCCAGTGATCTATCCTGCAATTCGGCGCAGAGTTGCTCGCGCACGGCCTCCACGTCCGCACCCGCCGTCCGGGCGTTGCGCAACCGCTCGCCCATCCACGCCGTAAGGGCGATGGCGCGCGCGCAGTCGCCGTCTCGGACCGCTCCGGCGTATTGAAGGGCCGTCTCGCGCACGGCCGCGAGATCGGAAGACCCCCGTGAAACCGACTGTACCTCCGGGACGCTGCCCGGACGGGGCCCCAGCAGCCAGAACGCCGCCGCCACCAGGGCAAAAACGCCCAGCGTCAGGATCGCGCGAGAGCCCGCCGCCTGGTATCCCTTACCCATTTGGGGGATGCTAACAGAGCCTTCCCATTCGCTGCAAGCGGTCCCGCCTCGGGCAGAGTCGGCTCTTCTCGAATTCCAATGGGATCTATCGGCGAATGACGCCGAAGCGTTTAGGAAGGCGGAGACTACCGTGGATTGCGATGAAAAATCCCGATCTGTGAATAATGAAACATGGGCTGTGGAACCAGGCGGATTTTTTCGTGCCTGTTCCGCGCCCGGATTCAATGCCGATCCGTGCTACAATCGTCGGCGTTCCGGTTTGGCTGCTCCCCAAAATGCGAGGTGACCCATGACTCGGAAAAAACTGCCGGTCCGCACCAAAGCGCTGTTGGGCGTCCTCGCCTTGGTGGGAGGCGCATGGGCGTACTCCACCGTCGAGCGAATCGTGCTCGAGCGGGGGCTGCATTCGGTGGCCCAGGACAAGATGGGCGAACTCAAGGGGGAGAAGGGCTCCACGGGGAAGGCCCTCGCCCTGACGTCGCAGGTCATCGCCACGCGGGACTACATCCTCTTCGGCGACATCCACGGGAAGGTGAGCGTGTACATGCGCGACCCCGTGGCCCCCGGACAGGAGCAGTACCACGCCCTCGAGTATTTCCTGCGCCACGACGAAGAGGGCTGGGTCCTCGAGGACAGCAGCCACAACCACGATCCCGGAGTCGAAGCGCGCGCCCGAGCGGCCTTCGCCTCGGCCGAGTAGGTCGGGAAGCGTCAGGACAGGCCCCGGGCCCGCAGCCACAGCCAGACGGCCGCCCCGGCCAGGGTCAGCACCGTGACGGGCACGCCGACCTTGGCGTGTTCGATCCAGCCGATGCGGATGCCCAGGCGCTGGGCCTGGTCCACCACGATGATGTTGGCGATGCTGCCCACGATGAAGAGGTTGCCCGCCAGGGTGCTGGACAGCGCCAGGATCGGCCCCGCCAGGGGATGGGTGGCCGCCGGAAGCAGCAGCATCACGGCGGGTACGTTCGACACCAGATTCGACAGGACCGCCGTGACGATGAAAAGGGGCACCGGACGGGAGGGATCCAACCCCGCTCCCGCCATCGCTTCCATGGCCTCGCCCAGGATGCCCGTCGATTCCACCGCGCCGTTGACGATGAACAGGCCGGCGAACAGGACCAGCAGGTGCCAGTCCACCAGGGACAGCATGGCCGCAGAGGCCATCTTCCGGCTCATGAGGAGGAGCCCCGCCACCGACAACGCCGCCACCTCCCGCGGCCAGGGCCCTACCAGGAACGCCACAATGAGCCCGCCTAAGAGGATCAGGCCCTTGGTCGTCTGCCACCGATTGAAACAAGGGGCTTCCACGGGGGGAACGGGCCCGTCGTGGTGCCAGCGGCCGCGGGCGTAGCGGGCCACCACGCCCCACACCATGACCAGGCCCAGCGCCGCCGGTACGCCGCCGTCGACCAGATAGGCGGCGAAGTCCAGCCCAAGCTGCTGGCCGATGAGCATGTTCTGCGGGTTTCCGATGAGGGTGGCCGCGGACCCCACGTTCGACGCCGCCGCCAGGCCCAGCAGGAAGGGCACGGGGTTCAGCCGTCGCCGCGCGCAGCCCTCGACAAGCACCGGCGCCACCGCCAGGCACACGATGTCGTTGGCCAGAAGGGCCGACAGCACGCCCGCCACCCCCACCAGGAGGCCCAGCAGGGCCGGAGGCGACACCGGGGCCGCCGCCAGCGCCCGGGTCACCCGGGTATAGAACCCGCCGAGGCGGAACTGGGCCGACACCACCATCAGCCCCAGCAGCAGGGCGAGGGTCGACACGTCGACGGCTTCCCAGGCCTCGTGGGTGTCCATTCGTCCGAAGGCGATGAGGAGGATGGCGCCGAGCAGGGCTATCCCGGTGCGGTCCAGGGCCAGACCGGGGATCCGGCCCAGCACCATGCCGAGATACACGAACATGAACACCGCCGCTACAAGCGCATCCATCGCAGGCCTACCGTCGTTTTGCCGGGAACACAACCACCGGGTAAAAGGGCGGTATTTTAGCAGAAGCCCCGCCTCGGGGAGGGATCTTTATTTGTCGAAGCGGTCCGCGGAGCGGTTTGATTCGAAGCGTTCTTGCGAAGCGCGAAAAAAGGGCCTATGATCGGGCGGGGGCCCATCACGCCTGCGAAGTGCAACAACCGCTTTCGGAGAAGTGCCATGAACCTGACCGCTCGATGGATCTGGAAGAAGCAGACCGACTGCCGGCCGTACAACCAGACGGTGGTTGCCCGGAAAAGCTTCCGTACCGGCGCCGTCCGCAAGGCCGAGTTGGCCATCACGGCGGACAGTTTCTACCGCTTGTATATCAACGACGAGTGGGTGAACGACGGCCCGTGCCGGAGCTGGCCCGAGCACTATCAGTACGATCTCATCGACGTGACCCCCTACCTGCGCACGGGGACCAACACCATCGAAGTGGTGGCGCGCCACTACGGCGTGGGCACCTTTCACCAGGTGCCGCAGCAGGCGGGCCTCCTGGTCCAGCTCGAGGCGTCCCTGGACAACGGACGGACCCTCACCGTGGTCTCCGACGGCACCTGGGAAGTGGCCGAGGCCCGGGCCTGGCGAACCGACGTGCCCAAGATCAGCATTCAGCGGGAGCCCTTCGAGTACTACGACGCGCGGCGGGAGGCCCTGCGCTTTTCCCGGGCCGCCGTGGTCGCGGAGGCCCACGCCGGGCCCTGGTACGACCTTCAGCCCCGCGATTGCCCGCTCCTGACCCGCCAGCCGGTGCCGTTGAAGGCCTTTCTGGAAGCCAACGTGGTGCGGCGCAACGGGATGTCTTTCGGATTTCCCGTGGCGCGGCTGCTGCATCCGGACAAGGTGGAGGCGAACTTCTTCACCGGCGTGGCCCATGCCGTCGCCACGGTCGTGCACAGCGATTCGGCCCGAAACCTGACCCTCGACAGTCAGGGGTATCTGATTTCCGTCAACGGGCGCCCGGGCCGGAAGGGCGTGTACGCCCTCAAGGCGGGGGAGAACCTGCTGCTCGCGGTGGCGGTCGACCCCTTCGGACATCCTCCCAAGGAGACCGTCGTTCGCTTTGCATCGACAGAGGGCATCCGGCTCGAAAACCCGGTCAAGCCCGACCACGAGAACCCCTGGTGCCTCATCCCGTCGGAGGGCAGCGACTTCGCCGATATCGACATCCCGTGGTTCCAGCACCCCAGCGCTCGGGCCGAACTGCGCAAGGCGGCGCGGGACGCACTGGACCGGCTCTACCGCGAGATCACCGACCGGGCGTCGCTCCTGGCCGTGGCGGGGCGCCGGGCCCGTTGTTTCCCCAAGCGCATGCTCTTTGAAGACGTGCACGGCGCTTTCGTGACGCGCCGCGTCGAAGGCGACGGCCTCCCCTTCGTCGAGCGCCCCGGCCGTCTCATGCATCAGAACCCCGAGACCACGGTGGTCCATCCCAGCCCGGACGGCGACCTCGAGCTGGTCTACGATCTGGGCCAGCAGAACGTGGGCTACTACGCCTTCGAACTGGTGGGCCACGAGGGGGCGATGGTGGACATCTTCGCCGTGGAGTACATCGCGCCGAGCGGCCGCATCCAGCACACCGGCGACAACCGAAACGGCCTTCGCTACGTGTGCAAAGACGGCGTGAACCGGTTCGTTTCCACCGTGCGCCGCTCCGGACGGTACCTCTACGTCACCCTGCGGGGGTTGCTGGAACCCGTCGAGCTGCGGAACCTCCATGTCATCGAGTCCACCTACCCGGTCGAGCCCGTGGGCGATTTCGCCTGCAGCGATCCGCGGCTGGACCGCGTCTGGGAGATCTCGGCCCACACGTTGAAACTCTGCATGGAAGACACCTTCACCGACTGCCCCTTGTACGAGCAGACCCTGTGGGTGGGCGACGCCCGCAACGAGGCCATTTTCGCCTTCACGGCCTTTGGCGCGGCGGACCTGGCGCGGCGCTGCATCGAGCTGGCGGGCCAGTCTCTCGAGCGCTACGCCCTGGTGGGGTGCCAGGTGCCCTCGTCGTGGGACACCCTCCTACCGGCCTGGAGCTTCCTGTGGGGCATCTCCGTGTGGGACTACTACGAGTACACGGGCGACAAGGACTACGTGGAAAAGGTCTGGGGCTGGGTGAAGGCGAACCTCGAGGCGGCCGAAGAGCGCCTCGACCACAACGGCCTCTTTTCCGGACCCTACTGGAACATGTTCGACTGGTCCGGCATCGACGACATCCACTACACGGTCCTTCACAACAGCCTGATCCTCGTGGGCGCGGTGGACGCCGCCCGCCGTTGCGCCGCCGTGCTCGGCGACAAGAAGACCGACGGCTGGCTGAAGGATTTCCGCCGCCGCCTGGTGGACAGCATCAACCGGACCTGGAACGAGGACCGTCAATCCTATCCCGACAGCATCCACGAGGACGGATCGCCCAGCCCGAGCGTCTGCCAGCACACCAGCTTCCTCGCCCTGCTGTACGATGTGGTGCCCGAAGAGCACCGCGACGCGGCGTTGCGCAACTGCCTCGAGCCGCCCGCGGGCATGGTCCGGGTCGGATCGCCCTTTGCCATCATGTACCTCTACGAGGCCCTGGAAAAGGTCGGCCGCACCGACGCCATCGTCCAGAGCATCCGCGAATCCTATTTCCCCATGCTCGAGGCGGGGGCCACCACCGTGTGGGAGAGCTTCGCCAGCGGCAGCCTCAAGCACGACGAGTTCCCCACGCGCAGCCATTGCCACGCCTGGTCGTCGGCGCCCATCCATTTCCTGAACCGGATCGTCCTGGGAATACGGCCGACGGCTCCCGGCGGCGCCGCCTTCGACATCTCTCCGGAGCCGCACGGGCTTGACTGGGCCCGGGGCGCCACCGGCTCGATACGGGGTCCCGTGCGGGTGTCGTGGCGCCGGGAAGGGGATCGCATATCCATCCGGGCCTCCGCGCCCGAAGGCGTGAAGTTGCGCTTCAAGCCCAACCCGTCCCTCGAGGGCCTCGAGGTGGAGTTCAACGGCCGGGTTCAGCGGGGCATCCGCTCCCGGGTGTAAGTCTCTGAGAGACAAGGAAACGGCCGGTTCGGCCGGCCGCGTTCCTTTCCAAGCATCCTCGGGGTGTGTTAGCATAACGGTATGGGCAAGAAATCATCAGCGGGGCCGATGCGCTGGGCCATTGCGCTCGACCCGGACCGGCTGGGTCTGGTCGCGGGGAGCCTGTGCGCGGCCGGGGTGCTGGCGGCGAGCCTGTTCTGGCGCCACGCGGAGGTTTCCGAGGCGGTGGTGCGGGCGGGGATCGTGCTGGTGGTTGCCTATACGGCCACGTTCCTGCTGGTGCTGGTGATCCAGCGCGTGACGTTCGCGGAAGTGGCGCGGCAGCGGCAGGCGGAGCGAGAACAGGAGCAGGAGCGGGTTCTCCGCCAGAAGGCGGATTCCGACGCGAGTTCGGGAGGCATCGAATGAAGTTTCAGTTGGGAATGTGGGCGTTCGTCGGCGCCGTGACCCTGGCCGCCGCGGCCTACGGACAGGCACCGGACCTGTCGGACATGGACATCGTCCTGCGGTCGGTGCCCAGCGGGCCCGTGGCCACCGTCAACGACCAGAGCATCAGCGGACGCGAATTCAGCGAGATGTATCGGCGCGAGCTCGAGCGGTTCGCCGCGCGGGCGGGCCGGGCGCCGGACGATGCCGAGCGTCTGGCGGCCGGATTCGGCGTGTTGGGCGCCCTCATCGAAAACGAGGTGCTCTGGCAGGAAGCCCAGCGCCGCAAGCTGGCGATCCCCGCCGACGAGCTTCAGCGGGCCTGGAAGAAAGAGGTCGAGATCACCCTGGCCCAGGTGCGCGACAACGGCCCGCTCACCGAGGAACAGCTCCTCGAAAAAGCCGGAACCACCCGAGAAGAGGCCATCGAACAGCTTCGCCGGGCCCTGCTCATCGAGCGCGTCCGCGCCGAAATCATCGAAGAGAACAAGGTTACCGTGAGCGACGCCGAGGTCCAGGCCGAAGTCGACAAGTTCCTGAAAGCCAACCAGGGCCTCCTCGACGGGTCGCCCCGGTATCACATCAAGCACATCATCATTCGCCCCGACGCCATCCGCGGCAAGAGCACCGAACAGGACTGGGAGAAGGCCCGCAAGGAGGCCGAGGCCGCTCTTGGCGCCATCCGGTCCGGGCGCAGCTTCGACGCGGTGGCGCGGGAGGTCTCGGAGGGGCCGCAGAAAGAGCGGGGGGGCGACCTGGGCATGCTGACGGTGGCCCAGTTGCCGCCGTTCCTGATGCCGACCATCTCCCAGTTGAAGCCGGGCGAGATCAGCGGCGTGGTCAAGAGCGACTACGGGTTCCACATCGTCCAGCTCGTGGACAGCGCCCCGGGCGAGAAGGCCGACATCGGCGACATCAAGCCGCGGGTGAAGCAGGCCCTCGTCATGCAGAAGGGCGAGTCGGTCGTCAAGGAGTTCGTGCAGAAGACCACGGAGAGGCCCGGCGTGTTGAGCGTGTATCTGAGCCTCGACCGCGAGCTGGCGCTCCGGCCCGACCTGGTGCAGAAGCTCGAGGACCTGCCCCGGCCCCAGTAAACGACCTCGTCCAAATTTCCCAGGACCGGGTTCCGCGAGCCGTTAAAGGCGGGCGAAACCCCCGTGTCCCAAGGAATTACCGGCATCTCCGGGCCGTTTCCTGTATAGTGTGCCCGCGGCCGAACCGATGCCGGCTCGGCGGGGCGCGCCCGGTTTGCCGTCGTTGATTGGCGGCCGGTTCCTGTGTTAGGATCTCCGACTGCCCACGGGGTATCTCTGCCTTTTCAAGGGACTTTCGAGGCCCCCGTGCGGCCGGACCCGGCGCTCACCTCCAAGAGAGGGCGGATGGATCGTGTTTGAATCACTAAATAAGAAGCTGGAAGGCGTCTTCAAGAACATTCGCGGTCAGGGCAAGCTGACCGAGAAGAACATGAAGGACAGCCTCCAGCAGATTCGCGTCGCGCTGCTGGAAGCCGACGTGAACTATAAGGTCGTCAAGGAGTTCGTGGCGAACGTCCAGGAGGCGGCCCTGGGCCAGAAGGTCCTGGACAGCATCTCGCCGGGCCAGCAGATCGTCAAAATTGTTCACGACGAGCTGGTCAGGCTGATGGGCGACAGCAACAAGCCCCTGGTCATGGCGCCGAACCCGCCCACCATCATCATGATGGTGGGTCTCCAGGGGCAGGGCAAGACGACGACGGCCGGCAAGCTGGCGGTGCGCCTCAAGAAGCAGGGCCATCAGGTCCTGCTGGTAGGCGCCGACGTGTACCGGCCGGCGGCCATCAAGCAGCTCGAGATCCTGGCCGGCCAGGCGGGCGCCCAGTTCTTCAGCCTGGGCGAGCACGCCGACCCCGTGGACACCTGCGTGATGGCCAGGGGCGAGGCCCAGATGCGCCGTTGCGACGTCATCATCCTCGACACAGCGGGTCGGCTCCACGTGGACGAGCAGATGATGGGCGAGATCCGGCGGATCCAGGCGGCGGTGAAGCCCCACGAGATCCTTTTCGTGGCGAACGCCATGACGGGTCAGGACGCCGTGAACTCGGCCAAGCAGTTCCACGAGGCCCTGCCCCTGACGGGCGTGGTCCTCACCCAGATGGACGGCGACGCCCGCGGCGGCGCGGCCATCAGCCTGATCCAGGTGACGGGCTGCCCCATCAAGTTCATCGGTACCGGCGAAAAGCTGGACGCCCTCGACGCGTTCCATCCCAAGCGGATGGCGGACCAGATCCTGGGCATGGGCGACATCGTGTCCCTCGTCGAGAAGGCCCAGGAGGTCATCGACAAGGACCAGGCCCTGAAGTTCCAGGAAAAGGCCCGCAAGGCCTCCTGGGACCTGGAGGACTTCCTCCAGCAGATGCAGCAGATGAAGAAGATGGGTCCCATGGGAGACCTGCTGAAGAAGATCCCGGGCATGAACAAGATGATGGCCAAGGGATTCGACTTTGACGAGGACGAGCTGAAGTATACCGAGGCGATCATCTATTCGATGACGCCGCAGGAACGGCGCAAGCCGGAGCTGATCAACGGGAGCCGGCGCCGCCGGATCGCCGCGGGCAGCGGGACGGCCGTCCAGGATGTGAACAAGCTGCTCAAGGATTTCGAGCAGACCAAGAAGATGATCAAGCAGATGATGAAGGGCTCGAAGAAGGGCAAACGTCCCCCGACGATGCCGCTCGGATTCTGATTGGTTTTACCTGTTTGAGACAGAGCAATTCGTTGTCGGCCTTCACGAACGGAAGCCTGACGGCGGGCAGCCCCGGGCCGGCGATTGAAAGGCCTGCGTAGGAGAAAGGAGTTTATGTCCACCGTAATTCGCTTGAAGCGAGGCGGGCGCACGCACGCGCCGTACTACCGCGTGGTCGTGATGGATTCGCGCAGCCGCACGGGCGGGCGCGTCATCGACGATTTGGGGATCTACCACCCCGTGGCCCGTCCGGAGCCCCGGATCGAAGTCGATCGCGAGAAGGCCCTGGACTGGCTGAGCAAGGGCGCCCAGTGCAGCGATACGGCCCGCAGCCTGCTCTCGAAGCAGGGGGTGATGGCCGAGTTCGCGCGCCGGAAGTACCAGCGCGCCGAAAGCGCGGAAAAGGCGGAAGGCTGACGTGAGAGAACTGGTCGAACTGATCGCCAAGAAGCTGGTCGACCATCCCGAGGACGTTCAGATCCGCGTCATCGAAGGCGACGAAGGCCAGACGCTCGAGCTGCGCGTGCACCCCGACGACATGGGCAAGGTGATCGGCAAGAACGGCAAGACCGCCAAGGCCATTCGCGCCCTCTTGAGCTCGGCGTGCGCCAAGGCGGACGCCCGGGCCTCCCTGACCATCGTCGAGTGATATCGGCCGGTCCCGCGCCGTGGAACAGGATTCGGAGCGAATCGAGATTGGCGCCGTCACGTCGGTGAACCCGGCCCGCCGGGAGCTGCGCGTGGCGGTTTTCGCGCCCTATGAACATCAGTTGAAGGACGCTCCGTGGATCCGGCTGCAGCCTCGGTCGGGTCGCGAACTGCGGTGCCGCGTCGATGCCATCAAGGACGCCGCGGACGACCTCGTGGTGGCTCTGGCCCCGGGCGTGCTGCGCGACACCGTGGCGCGGCTCAAGGGCGCGACCGTGGTGATCCTTCCGGAGGAGCTTCGGCCCCGGCCCGAGGGAGAGGAGCCCACCCTGTTCGAGGCCCTGGGCTTCGACGTGGTTTCCGAGACGGGCGTGCACCAGGGCAAGGTGGTGGAGGTGATCCCCACGCCGGCCCATGAGGTGCTCGAGATCGAGAAGGACGGCGGCGGCCGCGTGCTGGTGCCCGCGGTCGAGGAGGCGGTGGTCGGGATCGATTGGGAAGGGCGGCGGCTGGTGGTGCACGACCTGGCGCCCTACGACGGGGACCATGCGGATTGACGTTTTAACCCTGTTTCCCGAGATGTTCCGCCCGGCCCTCGACGTAAGCCTCCTGGGCAAGGCCCTCCGGGAAGGCCGGTTGACCGTCGAACTGACGGACATCCGCGATTTCACCACCGACCGCCACCGCACCGTCGACGACGGTCCCTTCGGCGGCGGGCCGGGCATGGTGATGAAGTGCGAGCCCCTCTTTGCGGCGGTCGAGAGCCTGCGCGGGCGGAATTCGCTCGAGCGGGTGATCCTTTTGTCGCCGCGAGGACGGCGGCTCGACCAGGACCTCGTGCGGGAGTTGGCGGCCGAGCCCGACCTGGTCCTGATTTGCGCACGCTACGAGGGCGTGGACGAGCGGGTCAGCCAGGCCCTCGTGACCGACGAGATTTCCATCGGCGACTACGTCCTGAGCGGCGGCGAGCTGCCGGCCCTCGTGATCATCGAGGCGGTGAGCCGCATGCTGCCCGGCGTGATCGGCGACTGGGAGTCGGTGACGACGGACTCGTTTTACAGCGGAATTCTCGGTCCGCCCCAGTATACGCGGCCGGCCGAATTCCGGGGCATGGAGGTGCCGGCCGTCTTGCGGGAGGGAAACCACGCGGCCATCCGCCGATGGCGGCGCAAGGAGGCCCTGCGGACCACCCGGGCCCGAAGGCCCGACTTGCTGGTGAATTTGACAACGGAAGATATGAAACTGCTCGCCGAGATCGAGCGCGAAGAGGCTGAGACAGCCGGACCGGACAGGGAGATCGAGCCGTGAACTTGTTGGAAGAAGTAAAGAACGCACAGCGGAAACCCCAGGAAAAGATACCCCAATTCAACGTCGGCGACACCGTCCGGGTCCACTTCCGCATCGTTGAAGGCGAAAAAGAACGCATTCAGGTGTACGAGGGCGTGGTTATCGGGCGCAAGGGCAAAGAGTCGCCGGAAGCCACCTTCACGGTGCGTCGCGTGGCCTTCGGCGTCGGCGTCGAGCGCGTGTTTCCGCTCCACTCGCCCCGGGTCGAGAAGGTCCAGGTGGTCCGGGAAGGCAAGGTGCGCCGCGCCAAGCTGTATTACATCCGCGACCTCTCCGGCAAGGCGGCCCGCGTGAAGGCCAAGATGCGCTCGGGCAGCCCGTCGAAGGCCAAGGGCGGGGCCAAGACCGCCGCCGCCCCGGCCGAAGCCGCGGTGAAGGCCGAGGCCCCCGCAGCCGAACCGGCGCAGGAATAAGCGATTCCCCTTTTGCTGTATACGAGGCGGGCTTCTACCGAGGCCCGCCCTTTTTTTCGGCGCCATCACGAGCCTTTTTTTCGCCATGACCCGACGAACACTGGACGACTTGCGCCGGCAGGTGGCCGCGGGGCCGCCCTATCCCCGGGACCTGCTCGAAGAGTTGCGGCAGGACTTGCGCGAAGGGGCCCGCGCCCTCTACGCCCGATGCCTGCGCCGCACGGACCGGGCCACGGCCGAGCAGACGCGCCGGGAACGCATGATGCAGTTCGAGCGCGAGGCCCTCGAGAACGGGTTCACCCGGGTGGCGGGGGTCGATGAAGCGGGCCGGGGACCCCTGGCGGGGCCCGTGGTGGCGGCCGCCGTGGTGCTGGCGACGCCGCTGGACGGGCTCAACGATTCGAAGCAACTGACGCCGGAGCTTCGGGATACGCTCCATGCCCGGCTGATGGACGGCACCCACGACGTGGGGATCGGCGCGGTGGGCCCCGAAGAGATCGACCGGTGGGGCATTCAGTGGGCCAACTGCGACGCCATGCGGCGGGCCGTGGCCGCTCTCTCGAAGCCGCCGGACTTTCTGCTCATCGACGGGTTTCGCCTGCCGGGCACGACCATACCCCACCGGCGCATCGTAAAAGGCGACTGCCGCTCGATATCCATCGCCGCAGCCAGTATAATCGCTAAAGTCACGCGCGACAGGATAATGGCCGAGGTGGATGCCCGGTATCCGGGTTACGGCTTCGCGCGGCACAAGGGCTACGCGACGGAAGAGCACCTGGAAGCGCTGGCGCGGCTGGGGCCGTGCGCCATTCACCGGCGAAGCTTCGCGCCCCTGGCGCAACGTCCGGAAACCGGCTCCCTTTTCGACTTGGGCGACGAGAGGTGATTTGATGCGACTTCTGAGTTCCCTCAGCTTTCTGCTCCTGGTCGGTTGCGGCACGGCGGCAAGCCCCGGCCTGCAACACGGCTTCGCCGCGGGCGCTTCTCAAGCCTCCTCCCCCCGCGCCGAGGCCCTCGCCCACTACCTGGCGGCGCTGATCCACCAGCGGAACGGGCGATACGAGGAGTATGTCGAGGAACTGACCCAGGCGGCGCGGCTGGCTCCGGAATCGACGGGCATCCTGGCCCGGCTGGGCGAGGCCCACATGCGCCGGCAGGACTATGCCAAGGCCCGCGACGCCTATGCCCGGGCGGTCCGTCAATCCCCCGACGACGCGGTGCTGTGGATCTGGCTGGGCGTGGCGCACCAGCAGCTCAACGAATACGAGAAGGCCGCCGAGGCCTTCACCAAGGCCATTAACCTGGCCCCGGACAACCCCCTGGGGTACCAGGCCTTGATCGAGGCCGAGACCCGCGCGAACGACTACGTGGCGGCCGTCGAACTCTACCAGAAGCTGGTCCAGCTCCGGCCCGACTCGGCGGAGCTGCGAATGCACCTCGGCGGAAGCCTCGCCCGGATCCGCGACATCGAAGGCGCCCGGCAGGCCTTCGAAGAGGCCGTGCAGCTCGATCCCAAGCTTCATCGGGCCCGCTTCGCCCTGGGGTTCGTCCTGCTCGACCTCGACGCACACGAGCGGGCCGCCCAGGAATTCAGGACCTACCTCCTGGACAATCCCGACGACCCGGACGCCATGGAAGGGCTGGCCGGGGCCTACGCCCGCATGGGCCGGTACGACGAGGCCCTCGCGCTGATCGACCGGCTCATCGACGACGACCTGGCGGAGGCGGTCCATCACCTCGACCGCATGTACCTGCTGTTGGAGGCGGGGCGCGCGGGCGAGGCGGCCGCGGCGATTCCGCCCAA
>CAYVOE010000040.1:5031-19267 GCA_964452795.1 uncultured Nitrospiraceae bacterium | reverse complement strand
CGACGGCGTCGCCGTGGCCGGTGACGCCTCGACGGCGATGGTCCTGGCCCAGGCCCACGTCGCTCGGGCGGCCATGCTCATCATCGCCATACCCGAGACCTCGAAGGTGCGCCAGATCTCCGAGACCGCGCGCATCATGAACCCGTCCATCGAGGTTCTTATCAGCACCCACAGCGAAATGGAGGCGACCCACCTCGAGAACGAGGACGCCGGCAAAGTGTTCTATGGCGAGCGCGAGTTGGCCTTGAGCATGACCCGGTATGTGCTGAGCCGGATGCGCCGGCCCGGAGACTCCGCTGAGGCGCCATCGGCCGAGACTACGCCGGCCGAAGCGGCGGCGGCGGAATCGGCGGCGTCCGAGCCGGCAACGCCCGAGTCGGAAGGATGAAAACCCGCGGCGCCAAGGCCCCCTTCGACGTCGAAGAGGCCTTGCGCCGGATTGTGGTCGCCGTCGAGGATTATCCGAAGGCGGCGTTGTTCGAGCTGGCCGAGGACGGGCTCGGATCTCCGTTCGAGATCCTGGTGGCGTGCATCATCTCGATCCGCACCCGCGACGAGGTGACGGTGCCCACGGCGAGGCGCCTCTTCGCGGCGGCCCGGACACCAGAGGCCATGGCCGGGCTGTCCGTCGAAGAGATCGACGACCTCATCCGCACCAGCAGCTTCCACTACGGAAAAGCCGGGCAGATCCGGGAGATCGCGCGTCGTTGCGTAGAGGAATTCGGCGGCGCCTTGCCCTGCGACTTCGACACCCTCACGTCCTTCCGCGGCGTCGGACCCAAGTGTGCCCACCTCGTCCTCGGCATTGCCTGCGAGCAGCCCCAAGGAATCGGGGTCGACATCCACGTGCACCGCGTGACCAACCGGTGGGGCTACGTGAACGAGAAGAGCCCCGAGGGCACCATGGAAGCCCTCCACGCCCGGCTGCCGCGGGAACACTGGGTGCGGATCAACGCGTTGCTGGTGCCCTTCGGCAAGCATGTCTGCACCGGCGTCCGCCCCCGGTGCTCCACCTGTCCCGTCCTCGACATGTGCCGTCAGGTGGGCGTCGAGGAACACCGCTGAAGGCCTGTTGACCAGGAACGGAAGAAGGAGCCTGTCCCCGCAGGCTCCTTCGTTCCGAAAGGAATCGGCCTACGCCTGTTCCACGAACTCGTGCAGACGGTTGAATATGGACCGGTCGTAGTCGTTCCGCTCCTTCACATCGAGCACGTCGTAGAGCTTCCCGAGCTGCGTGACGAGTTGGGGAAGCCGCTGGTCCTCGTTCACGAGCAGGAAGATGCGGCTGGTGCGGCCGTCTCCGACGGGCCCGCAGAGGATCCCCTCGATGTTGAAGGCGCGGCGCGAGAACAGGCCCGTGACGTGGGACATCACGCCGGCGTGGTTGTTGACGGTCAGTTCAATGACGGGCTTACGCATGGACGAGCTCTCCTCCGATCATGTCGCGGTTGGCGGCGCCGGGCGGCACCATGGGCATAACGTTTTCGACGTCGGGTATGGGCACGTTGACGACGCAGGGACCGGGGGTTTCGAAGACCCGGGCCGTAATTTCCACGGGGTCGCCCTGGGCGAGGTCGTAGCCGCGGATGCCGAAACCTTCCGCAATGGCCGCGAAATTGGGATCGAACGCGAAGCGCGAGGCCTGGTACCGCTGCCCGTAGAACAGCTCCTGCTGTTGGCGAACCAGTCCCAGGTGCTGGTTGTTCAGGATGAACACCTTCACGTTGAGGTCCAGCTCCGCGAGCGTGGCCAGCTCCTGGATGTTCAACAGGATGGACCCGTCGCCGCTGACGCAGATGACGCGGCGGTCGGGCCGGGCGAGGGCCGCGCCGATGGCCGCCGGAAGGCCGAAACCCATGGTGCCGAGTCCGCCGGAGGTCTGAAGGGTCCGGGGCTTCCGGAAGGGGTACACCTGGGCGACCCACATCTGGTGCTGGCCCACGTCGGTGGTGACGATGTCCTCCGGGTCGGCCAGCTCGGCGAGGCGCCGAACGTAATGGAGCGGGTGGAGCGGGTCGTTGCCGTTGGGCCAGACGAAGGGATGGCGGGCCTTGATCTCGAGGATGCGCCCGTGCCAGTCGGCGCGCAGATCTTCCGCGACGTGGGGCGTCAGGGCCCGGATGACCTCGCCCACGTCCGCGGCGATGCCCAGGTTGGCCTGCTTGATCTTGTGGATCTCCGAGGGGTCGATGTCGACGTGGGCGATGCAGGCATGGCGGCAGAAGTCGGCGGCACGGCCCGTGGCTCGGTCGTCGAAGCGGACTCCGAAGGCCAGCAGGAGGTCGGCCTCTTCGAGGACGAGGTTGGTGTAGCGGGCGCCGTGCATGCCCAGCATGCCGAGGTACAGCGGGTCGTCGGGCGGGAAGGCGCCGAGGCCGTTGAGCGTGGAGACCACGGGGATGGAGTTCCTGCGGGCGAAAGCCGTGAGGTCTTCCGCCGCCTGGGCGGCGATGATGCCCCCGCCGATGTAGAGCACGGGCTTGCGGGCCTGCCGGATCATCTCGGCCAGACGCGCGGTCTCCTCATCGGACGCCGGCCGGGGCGGCGCGGCCTTTCCCGGCTCGGGCCACGCGTCGAACTCGACCGTCTGGTTCTGGACGTCCTTGGGCAGGTCGACGACCACGGGCCCCGGCCGACCGGACTCGGCGATTTCGAAGGCGCGGGGAATGATGTCGAGCAGCTCGGCGGCTTCGCGGACGAGAAAGTTGTGCTTGGTGACGGGCAGCGTCAGGCCGTAGGTGTCGACCTCCTGAAAGGCGTCGGACCCGATGAGGGACCGGGGCACCTGGCCCGTGATGGCGACGAGGGGAACGGAGTCGAGCTTGGCGTCGGCGATGGCGGTGAGGAGGTTGGTGGCACCGGGCCCGGACGTGCCGTAGCAGACCGCGGCTCGTCCGGTGGCGCGGGCCATGCCCTGGGCGATGAATCCGGCCCCCTGTTCGTGCCGCGCCAGCACGTGCCGGATCGAGCTCGTGCCCAGGGTATCGTAGAGGGGCAGGTTGGCCCCTCCCGGCATGCCGGCGATGATCCGGATGCCCTGCCGCTCGAGGAGCGTGGTGACAATTTGCGCGCCCGTCATTCTCATCCTGCGTTCTCCTTTTCGTGTACGCCCCCTGGGATCGCGTCCGGCGTGAGAACTCGAATGAGAAAACCCCCGCCGGCTCGCACCGGCGGGGGTTTTGGGCTTATCGCTTATTCATCCCCTACGGCGCGAGGCAACGCACCACCACCACGAGCACCACTACGGGTACCGCGACGGGGGTATTCACGTTGTTCGCGCCGTACGGCATCATATACTATCCATTCCTCGAGTTACTGCCGCTTCCGCGGCAAGTTGAAGCGGGTTATACCACGGAAATGGAGTGAAGTCAAGCGGGAAAAGCAGAGGACAGTTCCGAGGGCAAGGGGTATCTTCGCGGGTTCGGTCGGGGTTGAGAGTCGCTCTCGCCCGCCGACGGCAATAGAACGGGCAGCATTTCCCCCACTCTCCCCATCCATTCTCGCCGTAGGAGGAGTCTCTATCTCATGAGTCGTTCGTTGAGCGAAAAGGTGCTTTGGCGCCTCCAATTTCTGTCGGGCGGGACCCCTCCCGTCGTAAAGAATCTACTCGGCGCCAACCCCTTCGGAATGCGAGAGCGCCTGGCCTTCATCAATCCTCTGGCGAAATCGACCCCGTCGCGTGAAGAGCTGATCCTTCGCAGCCTGCGGCGACGGGGAGGTGCGAACGACTATTTCCACCTCGACGGTCTGCGCATCCACTTCCGTCCCGATTTTGCGGTCGAAGACGAGAAGGCGCTGCTCGAGGGGGTCATCCTGATCCTCAAGGAGGCCTATCTTCATCCGGACCACTTCTCCGAACACGTGCGAGTCCATCCGGGCGACACGGTGCTGGACCTCGGAGGCAACATCGGCACCAGCGCCATCGCCTTCGCCCGGTGCACGGGTCCGGAGGGCCGCGTGTATTCCTTTGAACCCTTGACCCATTCGCTGATCCGCCGCAACATGGAGGCCAACGGCATCCACAACGTCACGGTGGTGCCCGCGGGTGTGGCGGATCGTTCCGGCGAGGCCGAGATGTCCTACGGCGATTTCTTCATCAGCGCTTCCGTCGCGCGAAAGCCGGCTCATGCGAAGCACGCCGTGCGGGTGCCTCTGATGACGGTGGACGGATTTGTCGAAGATCAAGGGCTGGATCGGGTCGACTTCATCAAGATGGATATCGAGGGGGCCGAAGAGCTGGCCCTGCGCGGCGCCGTGAAGACCATCGAGCGGTTCCGTCCCCGGTGGTCCATCGCGTCCTATCACACCGATTTTGAGGGAGACCCGCAACACCCCAAGCTGGTGCGGCTGTTGTCCGACTTCGGGTATCGCATCGAAGAAGTCAAGCGGGAACGCATTTTCGCCTGGTAGGCCACAGCCAGGGACCGCAATTCGACCCTGAAGACGGCAAGACCCGGGGAAGACTTTGGGGCCTTCCCCGGGCCGCTTCGAGAGCCCCGCGCTCTCTCGATCATTGGCCGTTCTACGGCGCGCCGTCGATTCCCCATCCCTTTGTGAGCCGTCTTGTACGGCTGTCGATGCGCTACCGCCGGCCGCGGGGTGTTACTCGTCGACGCGATCGCCGCGGCTGCCCCGTCGGTGCTCTCCGGGGCTTTCGCCCTGGCTGTGGCCCCGACCCGTGCCGGTCGAGCCCACATCGCGCGTATCGTCGAACGCTTCGTCGGCCTCCTGAGACCTCTCCTCTTCCTCCTCGGCGTTGCTCCGCGCGCTGCCTCGGCGCGGCGTTCCATGAGAGGTACGGTAGTCCCGAAGCTCGTCCGCGGGCATGTCGGGCTCCTCTTCGCCCAGGCTGCTGCCCAGGGTGTTGAGATCGTCCACGCTGCCGACTTCCAGGTCTTCCGCGGCGCTGATCCCTTCGCTGCCGCCCACGTAGCGGTCGGAGCCGACGCCGCTGACGCCGCTGACGGTGTGAAGGCCGGAATCATCGATGCCGCCGGCGGCGCGCATGCTGTCGTCGCCGCCGCTGGCGAAGGCCCGGTTGTCGCCCTCGCCGGGAGGCTCGTCGGACATCATGCCCGATTCCGGCACGGTCTCGCCGTACCGGACGCCTTCGACGTTGGCCTCCGGATCGTTCACGTCGCCGAAGTCTCGGGCGCCGGAGCGTTCCGCGCGGCCGCTGTCGGATGCGGCGTCGTCCAGGCGGTGCTCGGCGTAAGCGCCGCGGGTCTGCTCGCCGGAATCGATGCGTTCGTCGCCGATGGCGCCGCGCACGGCGGTGTCGTCGTAGTGCTTGGGGTCGATGCCAATCATCTGATCCGCGAGACCTCCGGAGGCTCGAGTGGGACCCGAGTCGCGGGGATCCGGCTCTCGGTTCCGGTCGCCGGCGCGGGCAACGTCCGGCGCGGCATCGCCGTCGTCGGTTTCGCCGAAGGTGCCGCCGGCCGCGGCGCCGGTGCTCGCGTCGTCGATGGCCGAACCGCCGGGCATGCCCCAGTTGCTGTAGCCGGCCGTACCGCCGGGGACATCGGAGAAGTCGGGCTCACGATCCCGCTGCGGATTCCATTCCGCCGACGACCCGCCGAGATCGGCGTCGAGGGTGGTGTCCAGGAACTCGGCGACGCTGGCCGTGGCATCGGAGTCGGCGTCGCTCGGCACTCCGCCGCCCCGCATCCCCGTTTGTTCGCTCGGAACGTCGGAGTCCAAGCCGGCCGAGCCGGCATCGCCCTCCGTTCGCCGCGAGCCGGACAGGCGCGACATGGGGATCCCCGCCGCGTCGCTCGTGGTGCGTTCGAAGTCGGTGCCGCTGGGGCCGCGCCCGGAAGACATTCCGTGGTACGACGCGCCGCCGACGCCGACAGCGCCTTGGCCGGGTCCGCCGATCCGGGCGTCGGGATGCCGTGGTTCCTCGGCCAACCCGGAGTCGATGTTCGACTCGGCGCGGGGGTGTTCCGGCACGTCCTGGAAGTCAGGCATCCCGCGGGCATCTTCGACCATCGCTTCGTCGTCCACGGGCACGGGCTCGCGCTCCCCGGTCGTGCTGGTGTAGACGCCCGCGCCGGCGGCGGCCGCCGTGCCGCTGTAGAGGCCCGGTCCCCAGTACGGGGTGAAGCCGAAATGCCGATACAGATCGTCCATGAACGCGCGGTCGCTGGGCGCGCGGAATCGTTCGCGCTCGAGGATGGGCGCGTCTTTCAGCAGATCTTTCGATATATCCACGTAGAACTTGTGTTCGTCGGTCGACAACCGGAAGGCTTCCCAGGGGACCGCATAGAGCTTTTCGCCCAGTCCCAGAAAGCCGCCCAGGGCCACCACCGCATAGGCCACGCGGCCGCTGTCGGGGTCGAACACGAGTTCCCGAACCTCTCCCAGATTTTCGCCCTGCGGGTTGGTTACCTTATCCCCTACTAGCGTACTCGCTGAAAGTACCTGGGGGTATTCCTCGCGCATGGTAGTCTCCTTCTCTGACGAAGCCCGGCCGGGCGGTGGAGCCGCCCCGCCGGGAAAGATGAACCACGGGGGTTCGGTCGAACGTTGTCAGCTATCCACGCGGCCGCGGTCCGTGGGCTCCACATCCCACCACGGCCGGTACCCGTAGTACGAATAGACCTCGCTGAGAAAGCTCCGATCGGCGCCGCTGGGCCAGTTGTCCTTGTTGAAACCCGGGGCCTCCTTGAGGCGCTCTTTGGGAACGTCGAGGTAGAAACGATGCTCCTCGGTGGACAGGCGCAGGGCTTCCCAGGGCACGGCGAAGAGCTTGTCGCCCATGCCCAGAACGCCTCCGAAGGACAGCACGGCGTAGGCGATGCGACCGGAATCGACGTCGATCATGAAATCCTTGATTTCGCCAAGGTTCTCGCCTTCCGGATTGACGACCTTGTCGCCGGAAAGGGTGTGAGTAGACATGACTTTCGGGTTAACTTCACGCATAGGAGTCCTCCCTTCTTCGACACCGCGGGTAGAAATACAGAGGGCGGTGCGAATGCATGCGCAGAGGGATGTCGCCGTAGGCGTTGCGCCGAAGCGCTCGCCGGCGGGGGATTGAATTGTGGACCGCGCCGTGGAAGGTCTCGGTCGGCGAATCGGCCGGCCGGTGAGGGCGCGATGTGCGGCGGGAAAGAGGGATCGCCGCCGAGAGAACCGGGTTGTTCTCAACCCGAATTGTACCAGAGCGCAGCGATCGAATTCAAGGCTTCGACGCGCTAACTCCAGAACAATCCACTACTTGCGGCGCGGGCGTCTGCGATCAGAATTCGTAGCGCAGCGTCGACAGCAGGGCGTTGTCCAGTTTTCCTTCGCCCACGGAGGCGATGTCGCTGTCGTACTCGGTCTTGAGGTTGATGCGCAGGCTGAGGCCCTCCCGCAGCGGCGTGGTGAAGGCGAGGTCGTTGGTCAGGCGGTAGGCGCCGAGATCGTCGAAGTTGGGCACCAGGACCACGTCGTTGCTGATCCGGCTTTTCTCGAACACCTTCTGATCGTAGTGGCCGGTCAGGCGCAGGCTCACGTCGTTCGTCACGGTCCGGTCGGGTTCCTCCGACAGTTTGTGCAGGTCGCGGGCCAACTGTATGGCTGCCGTCCGGGTGGCGGAAGAAAAGGGATCAAGGGTAGCCCGCAGGTCCCGCAGGAAGGCGGTGGCCTGGGCATAGGCGGCGGCGCGAGCGGCGGACTTGGCCTTTTCCTTGCCGAGGATGTCGTAGGGGTTCCAGTACTCGCGGGCGTACTCGACGCCCACGTCGCCGGAGAGCTTGCGATCTTCGTTGCGGATGAACTCGTAGCCGATGCCGCCCGCCGTATTGGCCCGCAGGTGGAGCCTCCGCGACCCGTCGTGTTCGAGTCCGCCTAGCAGGTAATAGTAGAAACCCTCCTTGGGGTAGAACTGCCACTTCCCCTCGCCTTTGGCACGGCGCGTATTGATCTCCGACTCGACCTCGCCGTAGGCCCCGCTGGCGGTCAGGGTCAGCGTGTCGCGTTCGCGCTTGCGCACGGCCGACACGGTGGTGTGGCTTTCCAGGCTATTGGTCTGGCCGCTCCGCCACGACAGGCCCGCTTCCACCGCGCCGCTCCAGAGCCGAGCCTCCGCCTCGGCCTCCGCTTCTTCGGCGGCCGCGGCGGCGGTGATGTCGGCCTCGGGCTCCGAGACCGAGTCCGGGCGCGCCAGGGTCTGAATCTCGCCGAGGGCGAGTACGTCGATGGCCTTGCCGGATTCGGGTGAGACCACGAACACCTGGCCGTCGCGGGTCTCGAGCCGACCGGCCGCCTCGGGCGCGGCGCCGTTCACCACCACGGGACCGTCGGTGGCGACGGCCGCAATCTGGTCCTGGGCGATCCGAAGCTCCCCATAGGGTGTTACAAAGACCGCCGTGCCGTCCTCGAGGGACGTCAACGTCCCGGTGATGCGGTCGCCATTGATCAGCGTGATGGAATCCGCCCACGCCGCCGCGGCCAGTGCTGCGATCCAAACCACCAGGATGTAGAACATTCGCCTGAACATGAAACCTCTGTATTTCGAGCCATCGAGCACGAGCGGTTGGACCCGGACCCCTCTCCCATCTTCTATCCCTGAAAGCCGGCCCCGGTTCCCGGCCATGCCACTACCGGGCCGTCGGTCAAACTACGGGACTTGTGAAAATGTAGTCAACTCGAGTAACCTGAATCCGCACTAAGGATCCACTCAGGCGTCACGAAAGGCACGGGGCAACGCGGCATCCCCTGACCGGAATCGGCCGTCGATGCGCGTCGGGGGTCACGTGAAGCGGGATTCTTAAGGGCGCGGTTTTCCGCCACACCGGGTGAAGGTTCTCGTGCAGCGCACCTTTGCCTTGCGGTGTTTCCGTGCGCGGAAAGCGGCGCCGGCGGAGCTATTCGACGATGAGTGATTCCGTCGGCCGGCTGTTCAGGCCTATCGTCATTGACGTGGACGTCAAGGATGCCGTGAACCAGATCCTGCGCGCCCCGGCGCCGGACAGTCCCGAGGTGTTCGCGGCCCGCCGAACGATCGTGGAGAAGGCGCCGCCTCACAAGGCCTATCTGTACGCGGCGGAAGTCCGGGCCTATCTCGAAGAGAAGACGCGCGTGGGCACGGAGGACCGGGTATTTCCCATCGCGGGCGACCTCTTTCTCGATGCACTCGAGGCCAACCTCGCGTCGATAGGACCCAACTTCTTCAAAGACCATTACACGGGAATTGCCGGCTGCTACCGCAACGGTGACGAACCGACCAAGGCCGTCGAAGGCCCCCTGTATTGCGCCGAGCTGGCCATTCAACGGGCCCTCCAGGTGTACCTGACGGGCGACGGCGGCGGCCCGGCGACGCCCGCGGTCCGGGTGGCCTTCCTGCGAGACGATGCGCCCGACCCCCGGGTGCGCATGAACCAGTTCCTCGAACTGGGCGAGCGGGCGCTCCACGACGCCGTGGACCGTGCAGCGGCGGCGCGTCCGGGTCAGCTTCCCCCGCCGTTGATCGAGCTTGTGGGGGTGTACCGCGAGCGGCTCGAACGGATCCTGGCCCAGGCGCGGGAGGAGCCGACGAATCCCCGCCCGCCCGACATGGAATACCTCGAGGCATGGCAGGACAAGGCCGTCGAGCTGGGCTATCCGCCCCTGATGGCCCTGGTACGCGAAGAGATGGGCCGTCTGTGCGAGCGGAACTACCAGCAAACGCAGGATCCCGAGGATTGGAAGGCATACGTCCACCGGACGTATGAAGCCGGCGAACTGTGCATGCGTCAGGGCAATCGGGAACGGGAGAGCCGGGCCTGGAACCTGTCGATGCGCCGGCACAACCGGGCCGCTCGTCTTTTCGAGGCCATCCAGGACCGTACCTCCGCGGCCAAGGCCCTGGTCGAGAAGGCGCGCGCCTTCATCGCGGCCGGCCGGGAAGGCGAGGTGATCCGCGACAGCCTGCACAAGGCGGTGTGCCTGGTGGTGGCCCATCGCGACGACTTGCCCCAGGGCCGCCTGCCCAAGCTCTCCGACGAGCAGGTCTGTTGGTTCCTCGAAACCAAGGGGTACACCATCGAGGCCTCGGCCTATCGCGCGTCTCTGGCGCGGTAGTCGAGAGACGGTTACAGCCCCCAGCGCGGTTCAGGACGAGCGCCCGTCTCTTCGAGCAGCGCCATCAGCCGGCCGTGGAGGTCGTCGAAGACGGCGCGGATCTCGGGCGCGGCTTGGCGGCGGATGAGCCCTTCGAGGGGTCCCGATTCCGTGGTCTGTACGAAATCCCCCAGGAGATTGTGCATCTCGTCGGGGTCGTTCTCGACGTCGTACATCTCGTACTTGTCCCAGACGCCGTGGTACTGCATCAGCTTGTACCGGTCCGTGCGGACCCCTAACACCGTCGGCGTCTGCGGGAAAGACCGCTCCCAGAAGTACTCGTAGAGAAAGGCCTCGCGCCCGGGCGTCGACTCGCCGCGCAGCGCGGACAGAAACGAGCGCCCCTGAAAAGACTCGGGAACGGAGCAGCCTGCGGCCTCGAGGATCGTGGGGGCGACATCGATGTTGAGGGCCATTTGCCGGGGCCGCGTGCCCGGGGGAATGAGTTCCGGACAATGGGCCAGGAGCGGCACCCGGATCGACGGCTCGTACATGCACCGCTTGTCGATGAGTCCGTGCTCGCCGAAGAGGAACCCGTTGTCGCTCATGAACAGGACGAGGGTGGACTCGAGCAGCCCCTGTTCGCGCAGCGCTTCCATCACGCGGCCCACGCTGTCGTCCACGGACCGCGCCGTCTCGGCATAATCGCGGGCGAACTTGTCGAAGTCGAATTCCTTGTTATACATGCCGTCGACGCCGTGCCACGAGTTCCGCTGAGCCTTCACCCAGGCCGGCTTTCCGGCGTAGTTCTCGGGCGTGTCCGCCATGGAGGCCGGATGGGGGAACTGACGGTCGGCGTAGCAGCCGCGGTGGCGGTCCGCCGGTTCGAAGTGGGCGTGGACGGCCTTGTGCGACAGGAAGAGGAAGAAAGGCTTTTCGCGGGGCCGGCGCAGGAATTCCTCGGCATAGTCGGTCAGGATGTCGGTGAGGTAGCCTTTGCGCTCGACCCGTTCGCCGTCCACGTTGAGCACCGGGTCGTTGTACACCCCCTGGCCGCGGAAGGACACCCAGCGGTCGAAGCCCGGGCGAGGCGTGTCGCGGGCGCCGCCCATATGCCATTTGCCCATAAACGCCGTCTCGTACCCGGCCTTCTGCAGTTCCCGCGGGAACGTGGGAATGGAATCGGGCAGTTCGGTGACGTTGTCGAGAACCCCGTGGGCGTGGGCGTAGAGGCTCGTGAGGATGCTGGCGCGGCTGGGCGAGCACAGGGCCGTGGTGACGAAGGCGTTCTCGCACAGGGCACCGTCGCGCGCCAGGGCATCGAGATGGGGCGTTTCGAGGAAGGGATGCCCCATGCAGCCCAAGGCGTCGAAGCGTTGATCGTCGGTCAGGATCAGGACCACGTTGCGGCGCTTGCCGGTTGGGTTCGCCTGCGCCCGCGCGCTCCGGGTCGCCGCCATCGCCAGCCCTGCCGCCGCCCCCGTCTGCATGAGGAAGGCGCGCCGTGTCGATTGCCCGCTCATAATCGGTCCCTCCTTCGCCCGGTGCTGAAGCTCGTTGGCTGCCATGATGCCCGACGTCCGCCTTCGTCGCAACCCGGCGGCGAAGTTCCGGCGCCCGAGAAGCCACAAAAAAAGCGCGGCCGGCGTCGCCACAACGGGACGCCGGCCGCGGGAATTACGGGTTCAACCCTCAGTCGCGGCTGCGGGCGATGAGGATCATGCGCAGGAGCTGCGCGATGGCCATGGCCGCGGCGGCCACGTAGGTGAGGGCGGCCGCGTTGAGTACCTTGCGGGCTCCGACCATCTCGTCGGAGGTGAGGTAGCCGCCGTTCTCGAGGGCCGCCAGGGCACGCTTGCTGGCGTTGAACTCGACCGGCAGCGTGACGAGGGTGAAGAACACCGCCAGCATGAACAGGGCGATGCCGACCTGCATCAGGAAGGGCCCCTGGAAGATAAACCCAATCAGGAACAGGGGCCAGGCGAGGTTGCTCCCGATGCTGGTCACGGGATAGATGATGCTGCGCAGGGCGAGGGGACCGTAGCCCTGGGCGTGCTGGATGGCGTGCCCGACTTCGTGGGCGGCCACGCCGAGGGCCGCGATGCTCCGGCCGCCGTAGACCGGCTCCGACAGGCGCAGCACCCGGCTGCGGGGGTCGTAGTGGTCGGTCAGGCTGCCGGGAGTCGCTTCGATGCCGACGGCCCGTTCATCGCCCATCGAGCGGGGTCCCGCCACGGGCACCTGGGAGTCATAGAGGATGCGGGCCGCCACATCCGCGCCACTGAGGCCCGACCGCGTGCCCACCTCGGAGTACTTGGCGAAGGTGGACTTGACCTTGAACGAAGCGTAGATCGTCAAGATCAGCGGCGGCACCAGCAGCAGGATGGCCGGATGGAACATCGTAGGGTCGAAAAACATCTATACGTCTACTCCTTTTGCTCCTTGGTGGTCTGCTTCTCCGCAGACGAGCGCATGGTGCATTTGCCGTTGAAGAAGGCTCCTTCTTCAATAACAATCGAACGGGCCCGAATATCTCCCGCGATGCGGGCGGTGGGCAGCAAACGCAACATGCCGCCCGTGGAAATATTCCCGTTGACCTCGCCCGCCAGCACCAGCTTCCGGCCCGCCGTGGCGTCGGCGTTCAGGCGGCCCGTGTCGCCGATCTCGAGTTCCTGGCTGCACTCGACCTTCCCGTCGACCTTTCCTTCGACCTTGCAGGCGCCGGCCCGCACGTTTCCCGTGACGAAGGCCGTTCCACCAAGGAACAGGCGACCTTCCACCGACACGTCCCCTTCGATCTTACCCGAAATCTCGGTGTCGGTGTTGCTGGTCAGGGATCCGCTGATGACGGTGCCTTCGGGGATGATCACCCGCTGCACCTTGACCTCGCGGGCCCGGCGCAAGGCCGCTTCTTCGGCCTGCGGATTCGGGACAGGCGCCGCGGGCGCGGCCGCGGCGGCCATGGGCCGGCTGACGGCGATGGATTCGCGGATGGGGCCGTCGAATTCGTCTTCTTCCTCGCCCGTGCCGCGACTGGTTTCGAGGGCCTCCTGAAAGCGGGATCCGAACCGGTGGAACAACCCGCCGCCGCGGCGTCCTCGGGCGTCGTCAAAGGCGTCCGGTCCCTGCGCATGTCTCGTGTCGTCCGTCTCGGCCCCGTGCGGCTTCCGGCCGAAAACCTGCTCCGGCTTTTTCTGCTCTTGAGCCACGTCCATGTACCCCAATTGGTTGGCGGCCTCCGCAGAGCGGGGCCGTATGCCTTAGGATTCGCGTCGAATGTGCGGCGGGAGGCCGCCGAGCCCGGAACCGGCCGTATCACTCCTCCATCGTGGGTTGCGCGGCGCCCGACGTCCCATCCCTGAGACGGTTCGAGCGGCACGACTCCGGCATTTGAAACGGGAAATCTCGCCCGGCACCCGGAGGGGCGGCGATACCTCCCAGCCCTTTCGCTCGCCGATGGATGAAGTGTCTGCTCTCCTTGCCTCCCCGAGAGCCCCGAAGCCCGATCCCGATGGTCGGGAATGGGGGTCCCTCGCGGCTGTCGAAAGTAACACGAAACCGGGGAAATGTCAAACTTCGAGGTCCGATATGTTATCGTAAGTGGTGTAACTGAAAATGCTTGCAGCAGAGCGCCCTCCGGCCGTCGGGAGGCCGGAGCCGACCGGAATATTCCCACGCCGCGGTTCGAAACCTCGCTTCCGTTGCGTACCGGCACCGTGCTATAATGGCGGCGCACTGCTGACTTTCGGCGGCAATTTCGTCCCGGTGCCGCAGTGTGGGGTGCGTCTATCATGAATAAGCGGTTTCCCGACTGGATCCGGCGAAACTGGGCCAGCGGTAACGACGTCCAATACACCAAGGAACTTGTTGAGGGTCTGGGGCTCCACACGGTATGTCAGAGCGCCCGATGCCCCAACATGCACGAATGCTGGAGCCGCCGGACGGCCACGGTCATGGTCCTGGGTAATGTGTGCACGCGCAACTGCCGCTATTGCTCGGTGCCCAGCGGCCACCCGGAGGCGCCGGACGCCCAGGAGCCGGAGCGGGTGGGCGAAGCGGTGCGGCGGATGGGGTTGCGCCACACCGTTTTGACCTCGGTGACGCGCGACGACCTGCCCGACGGCGGGGCCGAGCACATCGCCGACACGGTGCGGGCCATCCATCGGCTCAGCCCCGAGACGACGGTGGAGGTGCTGGTGCCCGACTT
>CAYVOE010000040.1:0-5021 GCA_964452795.1 uncultured Nitrospiraceae bacterium | reverse complement strand
TGCTGGATGCGCGGCCCGAAGTCTTCAGCCACAACATCGAGACGGTCGAGCGGCTGTATCCGGTCATCCGCAGCCGCCGTTACAGCTACCGGATGGCCCTGGGCGTGCTGCGGACGGCGGCGGACTACCGGCCGGAGTCCATCCTGAAATCGGCCTTCATGGTCGGACACGGAGAGACCCCGGAAGAGGTCCGGCAGACCCTGCAGGACCTGCTGGACGTGGGGTGCGAGGCCGTGAGCGTGGGCCAGTACCTGCGGCCGACCACGAAGCAGCGGCAGGTGGAGGAGTTCGTGACGCCCGAGCGGCTGGCGGAGTATGAGAAGGCCGCATACGAGTTGGGATTCAAATTCGCGGTGGCGGGTCCTTTTGTTAGAAGTTCGTACCGTTCAGAGGAAATGATGGAGGCGCCTTTCGCACGTGAACGCGTGCGCGCGCAACGGAGAGCAACGGCATGAGGTATGAAGTAAAGCTACCGGATCTGGGCGAAGATGCGGCCGACGAAGCCACCGTGTCGTACTGGCTCGTCGAGGAAGGTGACGAGGTGGTTGAGGCAGACGATCTGGTCGAGTTGACCACGGACAAGGCCGCCTTCAGCATTCCGGCGCCCAAATCCGGCGTGCTCGTCGAAAAGCTGGTGGAGGAAGGCGACGACGTCTCCGTTGGCGACGTGCTGTGTATCATCGAGATTTGAAGCGGGAAGGGAGTCACGCCCGGGTCCGCCGAGAGGAATCCGCCGCGTGCGAGCGCAGCTCCGCTCCGGCGCGGGGTCCGGCGGACCGGCCGTCGCGCGGAGCCGAAGTCGATTGAAGTCCGGCGGCGCGGACGGGCCGTTATTGGGGTGGAAAGGCAACACATGGCATTGGGAGTGGGAGTTATCGGCGCGGGCACGGTGGGAGGCGGTGTCGTCCAGACCCTGTTGTCCAACGCCGAATTGATCAAATCGCGGACGGGAGTGGATGTGTCGCTGCGGCACGTGGCGGACATCGACCCCAGCCGGTTCAAAGAGTTCGACCTGGAGGGCGTGACGGTGTCCGACGACGCCGCGGCCCTGATTGCCGACCCGCGGGTGCACGTGGTGTGCGAGCTCATCGGCGGCATCGGCCCCGCCCGGAAGTTCATCCTCGACGCGTTGAACGCGGGCAAGAACGTGGTGACGGCCAACAAGATGCTGCTGGCCCACCACGGCCCCGAACTGACCGCCGCGGCGGTGAAGAACAACGTGGAGCTGCGCTACGAGGCGGCGGTGGCGGGGGGCATCCCGATCATCAAGGCCCTGCGGGAAGGATTGGCGGCGAACCACATCGAGTTCGTCTACGGCATCCTCAACGGCACCTGCAACTACATCCTCACCCGCATGACCTACGAGGGACTCGAATTCGGCGACGTCCTGCAGCAGGCCATGGACCTCGGGTTCGCGGAACGGCCGCCGGACCTCGACATCGAGGGCCACGACACAGCCCACAAGTGCCAGATCATCGCCTCCCTGGGCTTCTGCACGGAGGTGAACCTCGAAGACATCTACGTCGAGGGGATCACCCGGATCACCCACTCCGACGTGGCCTACGCGCGGGAGCTGGGGTACATCATCAAGCTCCTGGCCATCGTGCGCGAGGTCAACGGCGAGATCGAGGCGCGGGTCCACCCCACGCTGGTTCCGGAAGATCACCTGTTGGCGTCGGTGCGGCGCGAGTTCAACGCCGTCTATGTGAAGTCGGACGTGGCCGACGCGACCCTGTACTACGGCCGCGGCGCGGGGCGCATGCCCACCGCCAGCGCCGTCGTCGCCGACATCGTGGACATCGCGCGCCGCGGGGAGGCGCCCGCCCCCGCCCCCTTCGTCTACGGCAAGCGCCGGCCCGTGCGCGACATCGGAAAGGTGGTCACCCGTTACTACCTTCGGCTGACCACGCTGGATCAGCCGGGCGTGCTGGGCCGCGTCTTCACCGTCCTCGGCCAGCACGGGGTGAGCATCGCGTCGTGCATTCAGAAAGAGGATCACGGCGACGACACCGTACCCATCATCATGATGACCCACGAAACGCCGGAGTCGTCCCTTCGGGCGGCCCTGGCGACCATCGACGCCTTCGATTTCGTGCGCGAGCAGACGCACGTGATACGGGTGCTCTAAGGGGGTTGTCCGAACCGGACCTTCAAAACGTGTAAGTTCTGATTAGCGACCAATCATCAACCAGGGTCTTTACGCATGTTGAATCGCGGTCTTATCGAACGCTACCGCCCTTACCTGCCCGTATCGGACCGGACGCGCATCGTCAGCCTTAATGAAGGTTCGACTCCGCTGGTGCCGGCCCACAACCTCAGCGAAGCCATCCACCCGAAGCTCGAGATCTACCTGAAATACGAGGGCCTCAACCCCACGGGCTCGTTCAAGGACCGGGGCATGACCATGGCCATCACCAAGGCCGTGGAAGACGGCTTCCAGGGCGTGATGTGCGCCTCGACGGGCAACACCAGCGCGTCGGCCGCCGCCTACGCCGCCCGGGCCAGGATCCGGTGCGCCGTCCTGATTCCGGAAGGCAAGATCGCCATGGGCAAGCTGTCCCAGGCCATGATCCACGGGGCCCGGGTGATCCAGATCAAGGGCAACTTCGACCATGCCCTGGCCCTGGTGCGGGAGATTACGGCGCGCCATCCCGTCGCCCTGGTTAATTCCATCAACCCCTACCGCATCGAGGGGCAGAAGACCGGCGCGTTCGAGATCGTCGACGATTTCGACGGGGTTGCCCCGGATTTCCACGTGTTGCCGGTCGGAAACGCGGGCAACATCACGGCTTACTGGAAGGGATACAAGGAGTACCACGGTATCGGCCGGGCGAAGAACCTCCCCGTGATGCTGGGCTTCCAGGCGGCCGGCGCGGCGCCCATTGTCCTCGGCCGACCGGTGGAGAATCCCCAGACCTTCGCCACCGCCATCCGCATCGGCAATCCCGCCAGTTGGGAGACGGCCGTGACGGCTCGCGACGAATCGGGCGGACTTATCGACCAGGTCACGGACGACGAGATCCGCGCCGCCTACCGCATGATGGCGTCCACCGAAGGCATCTTCGCCGAGCCGGCGAGCTGCGCTACCGTGGCCGGGCTGGTGAAGCTGGCGGCCCGCGGCTACTTTGACGACAAGGAGCCTCGCTCGGGCGACCGGCTGCGCGTGGTGTGCATCCTCACGGGCCACGGGCTCAAGGATCCCGACAGCGCCATCCAGGCCGCCGAGCAACCCGTGACGATCGAAGCAGAAGAAGGCGCCGTGTTGAAGGCCATGGGGCTCGAGGCTCCCGCGGCGGTGGAAGTCTGAGCCATGAAAGAGTACGGACTGATCTTCGACGTGGACGGATTGCTGGCCGACACGGAGCCCGTGGTGGCCCGGGCCAGCATCGACATGTTCAAGCAGCTCTACGGGGTCGAGGTCACGGAGGAAGATTTCCGGCCCTTCGTGGGAACGGGCGCCGTGCGGTATGTTGAAGGCGTGGCCGAGAAATACGGTCTGACCATCGACATCGACGCCTGCGTGGCCCTGCGCCAGGAGAACTACGTGGCCCTCCTCGAACAGGCGGAGGACATCGCCTTCCCCGGCGTGCACGACCTCATCGACGCAGCGGCGGCGGCGCCGGACTGGAGGCTCTCCATCGCCACGTCGAGCTACCTCGAGAATTCGCGGCCTACTTTGAAGGCCGCCGGCATCGATCCCGGCAAGTTCAATGCCTGGATCACCGGCAGCGACGTCACCCACAAGAAGCCGCACCCGGAAATCTACCTCGTGGCGGCCCGGGCCATCGGCCTCCCGCCGGAGCGCTGCGTCGTGGCCGAAGACGCCGTTGTCGGCATCGAGGCGGCCCGAAGCGCCGGCATGAAATGCATCGGCGTCACCAACACGTTTTCTCCCGAGGAGCTGTCCGAGGCCGATCTCATCGTGGACAGCCTCGAGGAAGTAAATCTCGACATCCTGCGCAAACTCGTGGACGCATGACATCCGCGGGCCCCGCGTACGGACGGAGGTGTTTCCCATTCCGGATGCGAATTCCCACACCCGCACCGTAGACGTGGTTCGGTTCCCGGCGCCCGTCCCCTACGCCGAGGCCCTGCGCATCCAGCTCGACCGCCGCGACGCCGTCATCGACGGGCGGTCGCCCGAGGCCCTGTTTCTCCTCGAACACAGCCCCGTCATCACCCTCGGGAGGAACGCGCGCCCGGAAAACCTTCTGCACTCCCCGGCGGACTATGCGGGGATGGGCATCGAGGTGTACGAGGCCGACCGAGGCGGCGACGTGACCTACCACGGCCCGGGCCAGCTCGTAGCCTACCCCATACTGGACCTCAAGGCCCGCGGTCTGGGGATCCGGGCCTACATCCGCCTCTTGGAACAGGTGCTCATCGACTTCCTCGGCGAGTACGGGTTGCGGGGAGAGCGGATCTCCGGGCTTACGGGCGTCTGGGTCGGCGGGGCGAAGGTGGCCGCCATCGGCGTGGGCGCCCGACGCTGGGTCAGCTATCACGGCCTCGCGCTGAACATCGATCCCGACATGACCGCCTTCACGCGGATCGTCCCCTGCGGCATCGTAGACAAGCCGGTCACGAGCCTGAAGACCCTCCTCGGCGAGGCCCCCGCCTTCGCCGACGTATCCGCGGCCGTGGAACGGACCCTCCTGGCTCACCTGTCTCGATAGCCCACTACAGCCCAACCGTCGGACGGGACCGCCTCGCCGCCGGCGTCCGCCCCGCGCATCGCCCGGCTGCGAGGACTGCGCAGGACGGGCCCATGTGAGATGACCTGCCGACGCAGGACTATGAGGACCGCGCTCAAAGAGCTCCTGCGCAATGACCCCACCCGTCATTGCGAGGAGCGATCACGTGTGCAGATGATTGGGAAGAGTGGGGTTACCTCGGTTATGTCCTCACCGTCTGTGAGCGCTCAGGCATAAGCGACGCGGCAATCTCACATGAGCCAGCCACCCCTGTGCGCGAAGTAAGAGTCATCCCATAAGTAAAGATTGCCGCGTCGCTCTGCTTGG
>CAYVOE010000039.1:0-19379 GCA_964452795.1 uncultured Nitrospiraceae bacterium | reverse complement strand
CAAAGCCGGGGCGGACGCGAAAACGGGGGAGACACGGTGGTTCAGATTACCGGTGTGTTGATGGCGGCGATGGCGGCGGGCGCGGGCGAAGGTGCGGTTCGTCCTCCGGTGCTGGGCGTGGACAACGCCGGCAGTTGGCTCCTGACGAAAGAACGGATTGAATACTGGAATCACGAGCCGTTCTATGAAGCCCTCGCGGACCTGGGGGCGCAGTTCACCACGGTCCACCTCTTTCCCGTGGCCGGTTCCGACGAGATGGCGGCGCGCATCGCGGCCATCGACCGGGGCATGGGGGACCACGGCATTTCCTATGCGCTGAACCTCGAATACCCCAACTTCGTGTCGCGATTCGAGATCGCCCCGGGCGTGGACGAGTTCGAACAGCCCGGCGGGCTCCACTTCTGGATCCTGCGTCCGGAATGGCTTCGGCCCCTCTTGCCGCCGTCGGTGGATCGACCCGCCCTTCGCGCTATCCTCTACGACGAGTGCGAGCACATGCAGCTCTCGAACAACAAGTACGCGGTTCATCCCGGCACTCACTTCGACACGCCCTTCCTGGTGAACACCCACGGCATGCCTCTTGAAGCGGCATACGACGCCCTGGTGGCCCGGTGCCGCGAAGTTCGCCTCGATTCCTACGAAGGCAGAGTGGCTCTCCATACCGAGCAGGTCTGGCCCGATCTTTTCCACATTTTCGGTCGGGCGGGGTGGACCATCGCGCCCAAGCTGCTCAAGGAGAACTTCGCGTCCGTGGTGATGTCCATCGCCCTGGGCGCGGCGTTGCAGTATCAAGACGAAGGCGGCGAGTTGTGGGCGTCGCCGGACCTGTGGTGGGTCGGGCAATACCCCGGACACTCGCCCGAGGCCCTGCGGTCGGCGCTGCTAACGGGGTACTGGCTCGGCGTGGACGGCCTGTACGTGGAAAACCTGGACTATCCGGGGACGGAGAAGCGGCATCCGGACGCCGATCCCGAGGGGTCTCTGCTGCGCTGGCCGGGTCCCGACGAATACGAGTTTACCGCCCACGGCCGCGTGGTCCGGGATTTCTACAAGAACCACATCCCGAACCATCCCCGGGCCTTCGACTGGCGCGACTATCGGCCCCGGGTTGCCATCGTCCGCCTGCCCGACGGCGGGTGGGGCCAGTTTTCGGCCGGCGACGAGCCCTTTCCTCATGAAGAAGCGGCCTCGCGGAACCGGCTCCTGGGCAACCGAGACATGCCGCTCGACGAACCCGCCTCCGAATGGCTCCACGTGTGGCCCATCCTGACCCACGGCGTGGTGGAGGACGGCGCCATCAGCTACAACAACCCCATGGTCTACCCGGATCGGCAGGATTTCTTTGTTCCCATCGACAGCGTCGCCGTGTTCGACCACACGGTGACGGGGGCCGTGCTGGACTCGGTGGAATGCTTCGTGGTGTGCGGCCATGCCCTGAGCCGGGCCACCTTCGACGCACTCGCCGCGCGCGCCGCCGAAGGTGCCCCCGTCATCATTGCCCGTCGCCTCTACGAGCGCCACGCGACCGAGCCCCGTGACGGCAACTGGCTCGTCGTCGATGATTTCCGGAGCCCCGAGGTGGCGGAGAAGCTGCGTCCCTTCCTCGGACCTCCCGACGTGGCCCGGTTCCGGTTCGAGGGCGGCACCGTCGAGTTTCGACGCGGCTCCGCGCCCGATTCCGTGACGGTGGAAGTGATTGAGAGGAAGTAGCGGCGCGCTCCGCCCGACTTACCCGCGAAACATGTCCCGTTCGCCGTAGATCACCGGGCAATAGTCGAGATTGTCGATGAATTCGGCCAGCCCTTCGCGGCGTCCGCCGATGGGGCAGGAATTCTCGGTCCGCATGTGAACGGCGAAGCTGCGGCGGAGTCGTCCCGACGTGTTGGGACCGCTGCCATGGAGCGTCAGGTTGTGGTGGAAGCTGACGCCGCCGGGGGGCAGGATAGCCGGGGCTTCCTGCCATTCCGCGCCCTCGGGAAGACGCACCGCGGCGCGCTGGGCCTCGAGCTCCTGGGCGAAGAAGTCGCCCTGCTCCAGAAGGCCCCAGGTGTGGGAGGCGGGGACGAAGCGCATGGGCCCCGCGTCGGCCGTGACGTCCGACAGGGCCAGCCAGGCCGTGAACAGCTCGCTGTCCTCGTCCCAGGCGCTCCAGTATTGCCGGTCCTGGTGCCATCCCACGTTGGTGGGGGCCGAAGGCGCGCCGGGGTTCGAAGACGGCTTGATGAGCTCCTGCACCCACCAGATCTGGACGGCTCGGGCGCCGGTCACGAGGGCCGCCAGTTCGCCCAGGGCGGGATGGGTCAGCGCTTCGAAAATGGCTCGGCTCGCCAGTTGGGGCATTTCGATCTTCACCAGCTTCGCCGGATCGTCCCCGGGCGTCCACGGCGACGGACGGGGCGGCGTTCCCGTGTCGTAGACTCCGTCGCGCACCGCATCCATGCCTTCCCGTGCCCGTTCAATAAGGTCGGGGGGCAACACCGGTTCCGAGTGGATGTAGTAGCCGTCGGCTCGATATCGCTCGTGCGCGTCCACGCGCTGCACCGTCTGCATGGCCGTATTCTCCGGTCGCGGGGAATGGTGTGGGAGCCGCCCCTGGAAGAGCGGCCGTTGGAACGGGGCGATGATACCACAGTCCTCCGCAGCCCGGCCAAAACCCGCTCCCGCGCGCTTCGATCGCGCGCCGACGCGGACGGCGCCCGCTTCGAGATGGGTTCGCACCGTACGAACGGCGGAAATGGAACCGTACCGGACATTCGTGATAAGTTAAGCGTACATAATGGTTTCCGGTGAAGAGCGGCAGTGCGGTCGGGCGGCGTCCCGGCCCGGACAGGAGGCAGCCATGTCCATTCGTCAGAGCATTGGCCGGCTGGTGGAAGAAACGCCTTTTGTCGACACGCACGAGCACCTGATGGAGGAGTCCTTCCGGGTCTCGAGCAAAGAGGGCAGTAAACCGGACCGGGCCTTGAGCGATTTCTCCGCACTTTTCGCGCATTACGCCGATTCCGATCTGCACGTGGCCGGACTGTCGCTTGACGGGCACCGACGGTTGTTTCACCCCGATACGCCGCTCGACGAGAAATGGCGGCTCCTGGCCCCGGCCTACGAGCGGGCCCGGCACACGGGCTACCTCCAGAACGTGCGCGAGTCGCTCCGGATGCTCTACGGCGTGGACGACATCCGCGCCGACAACTACGAGGCGGTGTCCGAGCGGGTGGCGGACCGCATCCGACCGGGATACTACCGGAGCGTGCTGAAAGACGTGGCGCGGGTCGAGTACTGCCAGGTGAACGCCCTCGAGGCGCCAGTGTTCCGTCTGACCGAGCAACCCGACCTGTTGGCCCAGGACATCAGCTTTGTGTCGTTGAGCACGGGGCTCGACGTGCCGGGCGTGTCGGCCCTCCTTGGGGTCGAGGTGAGCAGTCTCCGGGACTGGCATAACGTCATCGATCGCTGCTTCGAGCTGTACGGTCCCCGCGCGGTGGCCGCGAAGAATCAAAGCGCCTACTCGCGGCGACTGGATTATGCCCAAGTAAGCACCGACGAGGCGGCGCCCCTCTTCGAACGGTATTTGCAGGAGCCCGACGCCCTGCCGCAGGAGGAGTTGAAGGCGATTCAGGACCATTTGTTCCACTATTGCGTGGACAAGGCGACGGAGTACTCCTTGCCCGTGAAGCTGCACACGGGCTACTATGCGGGCACGAACCAGATGCCGCTGGACCGCGTCGGCCGCAACATGGAGGACATGTGCCACCTGCTTCGGGCCCATCCCGACGCGCGGTTCGTAATCATGCACATCGCCTATCCCTACGCGGACGAGGCCATAGCCGTGGCCAAGCACTATCCCAACGCCTACGTGGACCTGTGCTGGGCCTGGATTATCAACCCCCTGGCAAGCGTTCGGTTCTTGAAGGAGTTCCTCATGGCCGCGCCGGCGTGCAAGCTCCTGACCTTCGGCGGCGACTATCTCTACGTCGAGATGGTGCCGGGCCACGCCCGGATCGCGCGCAAAGGATTGACCCAGGCCCTGACGGAGCTCGTCGAGGAGGGATGGGTCGAAGACGAAGACGTCCCGGCGCTGGTGGAACGGCTGATGCGCGGCAATGCCCACGAACTGTTCGATCTCGAGGGCACCCTGTCCTCGGCGGGCGCGGCGGTCGGCCCGGTCGAAGTCGGCGTCGGCCGGTAAACGAAATATGGGGCCCGATTCCGGGCGCCCCCAACGCGAACGCACAAACTCAAACTTCCACGGCGGTGCGCAAGGAAGGCACGAAATGAATCTCAAGGATGCCCTGTACAACGAAATCCTGTCTCAGGTCCAGAAGCCCTCGCGGTACCTGGGCACGGAGCACAACTCGATCCACAAGAACCTCGATGAGGTCGAACTACGGGTCGCCCTGGTGTTCCCGGACCTCTACGACCTGGGTCTGGGCAACCTCGGCATCCTCATCCTCTATGGGATCCTCAACGAGTTTCCGTGGATCTGGGCCGAGCGGGCATACGCCCCCGCGCCCGACATGGAGGCGATCCTGCGCGAACGGGGCCTGCCGCTGTTCACCAACGAATCGAAGGATTCGCTGGACGAGATGGACCTCATCGGGTTCACGCTCCAGACCGAGCTGAACTACACGAACATCCTGAACGCCATCGACATGGCCGGCCTCCCGCTGCGGTCCAAGGACCGCGACGACCGGCATCCCCTGCTGTTTGCCGGGGGACCCGCTGTGTTCAACCCGGAGCCTCTGGCGCCCTTCATCGACTTTTTCGTTATCGGCGACGGCGAGGAGGCCGTGATCGAGATGGTCGAGACGCTGCGGTCTCTCAAGGGACGGCCGCGCCGCGAGAAGCTCGAGGCCCTGGCGAAGCTCGAGGGGTTCTACGTGCCCGAGCTGTACCCCTTCGAGACGATGCCGGACGGCCGGATCCTGCCCCGGGAAGACGCGCCGAAAATCGTGAAGCGCGTGGTGAAGAGCCTCGACGGCGCCCGGTTCCCCACGAAGTACGTGGTGCCCTACACCCAGCAGGTTCACGACCGCGTGGGCTTGGAAGTGCTTCGGGGCTGCACCCACGGGTGCCGGTTCTGCCAGGCCGGCCTGGCCACGCGGCCCGTGCGCGAACGGAGCCTCGAGAACATCGACAAGCTCATGGAAGAAACCCTCGCCAACACGGGCTACGAAGAGGTGTCGCTCGTGTCGCTGTCGACCTGCGACTACTCCCGCGTGCGGACCCTGGTGTCGCAGGCGGTGGAGCGGGCCCACCGCGAGAACGTCGCCGTGTCGCTGCCGTCGCTGCGGCTCGACTCCTTCAGCGTCGAGCTGGCCGACATGGTGGCGGGCGTGCGGCGGAGCGGACTGACCTTCGCGCCCGAAGCGGCCAGCCCGCGCCTGCGCGCCGTCATCAACAAATGGATTCCCGATGAAGGGCTCCTCGACATGGCGGCGCAGGCCTACCGCCGGGGCTGGCAGCACGTGAAGTGCTATTTCATGATCGGCCTGCCCACGGAGCGGGACGACGACATCCAGGCCATCGTCGACCTGTGCGTGCGCACCCTCGAGGTGGGCCGGGCCATCAACAAGAAGGCCCGGGTCAACCTCGGCGTATCCACCTTCGTGCCCAAGCCGTTCACGCCGTTCCAATGGGCCGCCCAGATCGATCTGGATGAGACCAACCGCCGCCAGGCCATCCTCGAAGAGGGGTTCCGGCGCCTTCCGGGCATCAAGTTCGGACGCCACGAGCCGGAGACCACTTTCATCGAGGGCCTGATCACGCGGGCCGACCGGCGCGGGGCCGATCTCATCGAGGCGGCGTGGCGGAGGGGCGCACGGCACGAGTCCTTCGGCGAGTACCTCAACTTCGACGCCTGGCTCCAGGCCATCGAGGACGTGGGGTACGACGTGGCCGACGCCCTGCGCGAGCGCGACCTCGACGAGCGGCTGCCCTGGGATCATATCGACGTGATGATCCCCAAGAAGTGGTTTCAGCAGGACTGGCAGCGGGCCATGGAACTCAAACACGCCGCCGACTGCCGCCAGGGCAAATGCCATCTGTGCGGCGTGATCCGGCGCGAGCGCGACCTCTGCGTCCACATGCTCAAGAACCAGAAGGCCGGCCGCGCCGAGGAGGAGAACTGGAAGCCCCAGCCTCGGCCGGAGCGGGTCGAGCCGGAGCCGGCGCAGCGGTTGCGGTTCCGCATCGGCCGCACGGGCGAAGCCCGGTTCCTGTCCCATCTCGAGCTGATGACGGCCTGGGTGCGGGCCCTGCGCCGGGCCCGGGCGCCCCTGTCCTATTCGCAGGGCTTCCACGCGCACCCGAAGATCACCTTCGCGTCGGCGCCGCCCGTGGGCGAGGAGTCGCAGGGCGACTACATGGACATCGTCCTCCGGGAGCGCGTCGAGCCCCAGGACTTCCTGGCGCGCCTCGGCGCCACGTTGCCCGAGGGATTCCTCGTCTTCGAGGTCGAGGAGGTGCCCGTGCGGTCGCCGTCGCTGATGAGCCTCGCCGCGGGCTTCTCGTATGCCATCCACGTGCCCGGCGACGCCGAGGCCATCGAGGCGGGCATCGCGCGGCTGCTCGAACAGGACACGTTGTACGTCTCGCGCCGGGCCAAGGTGAAGAACTCCGGCAAGCGCGTGGCGAAGCAGGAGACCGATATCCGACCCTTAATCCGCGATCTGACGGTGCGCGAGTCGGTGAACGGCGAAGTGATCCTCGATTTCGCCACCCGCATCATCGGCGGCAAGAACGCGCGGCCCCGCGAAATCCTCGAGCTGCTCGGTCTCGATCCCGGTGCCGCCCGCGTCGTCAAGACGGCGACGTACCTCGCCGAGGAGATGGTCGGCATCGAACGCTGAGACTTCGACCGACGGAGTGGGGGAGAGGGAGCGATGGCGGACCGGAGCCCGAATCAGGCGGGTCCGCCGCTCCGGTTCGAGGCGCCGAGGATGCGCAGCGTATCGGCCACCACCCCGTCGAGGTCGGACTCCGACGGAGCAGGGTCGCAGACGCGATCGGCGCAGGCGAGGTTGTCGCAGGGCAGGGCGCGGCCTGTCACGCCGTAGGCCTTCCGCACCTCACCCAGCTTGGCCACTTCCTCGGCCGACAGCGTGCGCGTGCGCCCGAGGAGGCGCGCCACCAGGAGCGACTCCGCCGCATGCTCGATCTTCTCCATCTTGAAATAGGCGTCGTACACGTCCACGCCCACGGTCAGGGCGCCGTGGCGGTCGAGCATGAGGGCGTCGCACTTGCGGATGAGGTCCCGAACCACTGCGGCGCCTTCGGGCGTGGCGGGGGTGGCGTAATCCGTGGTGGGGATGGCGCCGATGGTGTAGAGGAGCTCGGGCAGCACGCATTCCGCCAGCGACACGCCGGCCAGGGTGAATCCCAGGGCCTTTGGCGGATGGGCGTGGACCACGGCGCGGATGTCGTCCCGCTCTTCGTAGGCCGCCAGGTGGGTGGTGAACTCCGACGTGACCTTTCCCTCGCCGGACACCTTCCGGCCCCGGCCGTCGGCGACGATGAGGTCGTGGGGCTGCATGTCGCCCTTGCACACGCCGCTGGGCGTGCACAGGTACCGGTCGGGCGCGAGCTTCACGCTTACGTTGCCGTCCGTGGCCGCCACGAGGTTGCGGGCGTACATCCGTCGCCCCACGTCGCAGATCGCTTTGCGTATATCGAGTTCCGTCTTCATGTTTCCCGATCCACCCGGTCTACAATTCCCACGATGACACTCCGGAGCGGCGCCGTCGGGTCGCCGAACATGTGACGCGCCGAGCTGCCTTCCTGCATCAGCAGCACCGTGTCGCCCGGACCCGCCTGGACGCGGTCCACCGCCACGAAGGGCGGCCCTTCTTCAACGCCGTCGAGGTTCAAGGTCCGCACCATGAACGTTTTGAGGCCGCGATAGGCGGGATGGCGCTGCGTCGCCACCACCTGGGCCGTCACTCGGGCCAGTCTCATCGCGTCACCTCGTCGATGATGGCGATGACGGTTAGATCCGCCGGATTGAACGGCTCCGGCAGCGGGAACGTCGCTTCCCGTCCCTGGGCCATGTACACAAGCTCGCCCTCGTTGGCGCCGATGGCGTCGCAGGCCACCACGGGCCGGCCCACCGGCGCTGATTCCTCGTCGATGGGCTGGACCAGCAGCAGCGGGACGCCGCGGAGCCCATCCACGATGCGGCTCGCCACGAGCCGGCCTATGACCTTACCGGGAATCATCGGCCGCCGCCAAATTTGCGTACGTTTCCGGGTACGGGTTGGGTATTACAATCCCTTCGACGAGGTCCGCCCCCGCCGCCGCGCTCCCGGCTTCCACCGAAGCTTCCACGTCCGCCACGTCGCCCACGAAAGTGGCGTAGCCCTTGCCGCCGATGTGCAGGGCGAGGCGGACGCGCACCAACCGTACCGGCGTGGCCTTGCACGCAGCATCGGCCGCCACCACAATCGCCGCCGCCGAAGAGGTCTCGAGAATGCCCACGGCGTCGGGTTCGGGCAGGGCCGTCTCGCCCCGGAGCGCGGGCAGCACCTGCTCGTGGAGATTCGCGAGGACGAAGGAATACCGTATCCCGCCGGTGCCCGCGTCCCGAACGCCCGCCTCCACGGCCGCCTCGACGGAGGCCACGTCGCCCGTCACCGCCACGAGGTACCGACCGGGGTCGATGGGGTGGGACTGGAGCACCTCGACGGGCGCCGCCTTGACCATGGCGTCGCCGCCGCGGATGCCCCGCGCGATGGTCGCGAATTCCACCATACCCAACACCGACACTGCGGTCACTCCTCGGGAAAAGCCGTCAACGTTCGGCGATTCGCCGCCGATTGCGGTTCATGCACCATTAAGTTCCGAATCAAACGATCCGGAAGGCGTCCACCAGGGTGCAGCGCCGTTCCCGGGTGAAGCTCACGGGCGACGTGAGGCCCTCGCCCGTGGGGCTGGCGATGGTGAACGACGTGTACCCTTCGCCGCCGAGGCCCAGGCCGGCGTAGGTTGGACCGTTCTTCACAAAAATCGAACAGTTGATGAGGCGCGCCATGCGGCTCAGCCGTTCGATGTTGCGCGAATGCATGGTTGCCGTGTGGCGCCGGCCGCCCTCGTAGCGCACGGCCAGATCGATGGCTTCGTCGGCGTCGGCCACCCGCACCACGGGCAGCACCGGCATGAGCTGCTCGGTCCAGGGCAGGGCGTGGTCCCGATCCACTTCGCACAGGACCAGCCGCGCTTCGGGGCCCGCGGCAATCCCGATTTCCCGGAGGATCACCGAGGCGTCTTTGCCGATGAAGGCCTTGTTGATTACCCCCCGGCGGCCCTGGCGTTCTTCGAAGATGACGTCGCACAGGCGGTCGATGTCGCGGCCCGTCACTTCGACGCAGCCCGCCGCCGCCATGTGTCGCTTGAGCTCGTCGGCCACGGAGGCCACCACCACCACCTCCTTCTCGGAAGTGCATACGATGTTGTTATCGAGGGATGCCCCCGCCACGATGTCGCGGGCCGCTTTCTCGAGATCGGCCGTCTCGTCGACCACCGCCGGCGGGTTGCCGGGACCGGCCGCCACGACCTTCTTGCCCGATCGCATGGCCTCGCGTACGACGCCCGGACCGCCCGTCACGCACAGCAGCGCGATGCCGGGGTGCCGCATGAGGGCCTGGGCGGAGGCGATATCGGGCTGCGGCACGGCGACGACGAGGTCCGCCGGGCCGCCCGCATCTACAATCGCCTCGTTGAGGATCTCGATGCAGCGGATCGAACAGCGCCGGGCGGAAGGGTGGGCGTTGAATGCCACGGCGTTGCCGCCGCTGATCATGGCGATGGCGTTGTTGATGACCGTCTCGGTCGGATTGGTGGTGGGGATGATGGACCCGATGACCCCGTGGGGCGCCCGCTCCGTGAGGGTCAGGCCGTGGTCGCCGCTTCGCGCCCGCGGCTCGAGCATCTCGGGGCCCGGCGTTTTCACCGCCACGAGCAGGTTCTTCCGAACCTTATCCTCGACGCGCCCGTACCCGGTCTCCGCCACCGCCGAGACGGCCAGCTCTTTCACATGGTCCTGTGCGGCCCGGCGCATGGCGCCCACCAGGGCGTAGCGAAGATCGAGGCTCTCCTTCTGCAGCGCGGCGAAGGCGCGGGCCGCGCGACCAACCGCGTCGTCCACGCCCGGAATGCGCGCGGCGCCGTCGGAGGCGACGTCCCGGCTCATTCCGGGTCACCCTTGCGCCACATCACGGCGCCGCCCACGTCCCACGAATCCACAATCGCCATGACCACGGCGTCGCTGGGCCGGTCGCGCGTGGCCTCGGTCAGGCGGGCCGAGCTGCCCGTGGCCACCAGGACCACCTCGCCGTTGCCGGCGCCCACGGCGTCCACGGCCACCACGTAGGCCCCCGTTTCCCGCGCCTCGAGGTCCAGGGTCTTGACCACGAGGAGGGTCCGCCCTTCGAGCGACGGCTCCTTCGCGGTCGAGACGACCTGACCGACCACACGACCCAGTTGCATCTCGTTTCTCCCGGGTGGGGGTCAGGACACGTCCGCGTCGCTCGACCGCGGGCCTCGGCCCAGCGGCAACACGTCGTCCACGTTTGCGTGGGGCCGCGGAATGATGTGCACCGACACCACCTCGCCCACGGCGCGCGCGCCCCGTTCGCCGGCCTCGAGCGCCGCCTTCACCGCCGCCACGTCGCCCCGCACCACGGCGGTCACGTAGCCGCCGCCGATCTTCTCGTAGCCCACGAGCTCGACCTTGGCCGCCTTCACCATCGCGTCGGCGGCCTCCACCATGGCGGCGAAGCCCCGCGTCTCGAGCATGCCCAGCGCATCTGCCATTGCCGTTCTTCCTCCCGAATTCTTCGTTCTAGGGCTTGACGGTTCGCCCGTCGATCTTTTCCAGGGCCCGGGCCGCCGCTTCGCTGCCCACCACCACGTCCGCTTCCTCGCCGCCGAGGTACAGCCGCCCGAAATTACCGAAGGGCCGAATGTCGATCAGCGTGACTCGGCTGGCCTTCTCCGCTTCATTCGCCGCCAGCACGGCGTAGGTGGCCGGCTGCGTTTCGAGGATGTACAGGGTCTGGCCCGCCAGAAGCATCGAGCCGTTGCGGTTCCGGTTGATCAGTGAGGCCTGGTAGGGGTCCACCTTGCGGATAACCGTGGCCGACGCGATACGCGGCTTCTGCCGGTCCGTTTCTTCCAGTCCGAGCGCCTCGAGCACGGCCGCGCCCGCCTGGCGCACGTCGCCCTGCGATTCCGAATGAACCTCGAGGGTACCGAAGCTGCGTTCGACCACCTGGACCGCCGGCCGCACCGAGGTGGCCTTCACCGCGATGTCGGTCAATCGCACGGCTTCCATGCCCGGGGCCACCTCGACCCACAGCGAAGCCATTCCCGCCACCGGCATGAACCCCTGCACCGTAGAGGCCATAAAGGAGGCCAACTGCTCCTGCAGGCTGTCCAGCATCACGTAACTGCGCAGTTCCGTACCCATCCGTGCCCGGTTTCTCCTGGTGCCCGCGCCCGTCGGCGGGGATCTTCTCAAAGCAGGGAGAGTGTATCCATCCCCGGAGCGCGAGGCAACAGCCGCGGCCCGGCGCCGCTACCGCGGGAAGAATCCGACGGCCAGTCCCAGCCCCACGCAGACCACCAGCAACAGCACCGAGAACGACACCACCCGCGGCACCACCGGCAGGCCCTGCAGCCGCGGCAGGAACGCGTAGCCCAGCCCGTAGGCCGTCGGCACGAAGGCGGGCACCGACCACCAGTCCCAGATCGACGGGTCGTATACCCACATCGACGCGGCCACGAAGAGGTTCTCCCCGATGATTCCCAGGAGGAACGCCGTGAGACCGGTGTTGATTATTACGGTGCGCGGGCCGAACCCCATCTCGCCCGCCCGTCGCGTCGCGTAGGCAATGTGAGTGCTCGCCAGGCAGCCGATGAGGATGCAGTAGATCGGCGTGTCGAGGATGCGCGGACCCGGGGCGAGGTATTCGCCCCACCAGCCCAGGGTGTTCACCACCAGCCATTCGCCGAAGGGCCACAGAAACCCCGCCAGCAGCCCGAAAGCCCAGGCGTCGCGCAGTCCGGCGTCTCGGATAGACCGCAGGCCCTGGATCGCCAACGGAAGCAGGGTCGCGGCGTATACCACCGCCAGCGACTCCCACCCGCAGTTCCCCAGAAAAAGGACGAAGGCTGTCGTGTTGGTGGCCGTGACCCATGTGTCGCTTCGGTTCCAGTTTCCTCGGATGCGACGCCAGACGCGGCGTATAGGTCCCGGAGCCGACGGGTCCATCCCATCGGCCTGTATGTCCTGGATTCGCTCCGATTCGCTCACCTTCGTCAACCTCCCGCCGGGAATTCGAGTTATCCTTTGTGTATAGCTGTATAGTGTCGAACAAACGAAGGAGATTCCAACGCAATCCCATGTACGCGCTCATGCTCATCGTCGCCGCCTTGCCCGGCGTCACCGAGGTCTGGACCGAAAGCGCCATGGTCAATGTCTATCCCGACTCCGACAAGCCCAGCCGCGCCGACGCCTCCGTGCGCCTCTATGCCGCCGGCGGCGAACGGGAGTCGTTCCAGATCTGCATCCGAGGCGGCCGAAAAGGGTTTGAGATCAAGGAAGTCCGGGCCAAGCCCCTGGCGAAGAACTTCGAGCCGCCCGAAATACGCCGCGTCGGTTACCTGTCGCTGCAGGCGTCATCGCCTCGGGCCGAGGGGACCGGCCTGCTGCAGCCCGACCCGCTTCTCGAATTCACGCCGTTTACCGTGCCGCGCGGGGAGACCCGCGCCCTCTGGGTTACTTATGAGATTCCCCGCGACGCATCGCCGGGCCGATACAAGGGGACCGTCGAAGTGGTGCCGACGAAGGGTCGTCTGCACCGCGTGTCGGTGACGCTCGAGGTCTTCGGCTTCTCCCTGCCCGAGCGACCAACCCTGCGCACGTCCTTCCGCCTGGACCGGGACGCGATCGAGGCGGCTTACGACCTCGATCCCCGCGATCTCGATGCGTGGAAGCCCATCTACGACGCCTTCTCCCGGGGACGTATCTCCTTCGGAATCGCGAGTGGGGGAGGGCTTGTAACGGTGGATGAAGAAGGCGTCGCCGATACCGCGGCCTTCAAAGAACACCTCGAGTACGCCGTGGAAGCCGCGCGCATGAACACCATCGACATCGGATTCGGCGACAGCGCCACGGCGCCCTTTCCCGCGCCGCCCGAAGGTTCCCTCGAGCAAGACCCGCTCCAGGTCTACCTCCACGACATGAACAACTGGCTCCAGCCCCGGGGGTGGCTGAAGCGCGCCTACCTCCAGCCTCTGCCGCCCATCGAGACCGAAGAACGGCAGGAAGCGCGGCGCGAATACTTCCGCGTGTGGCGTGCCGACTCGCGCATCCACCGCCTCGTGGTGGGCACGCTTCACCCCAGCCTCGAGCGGTACACCGACATCTGGGCCGTGCCGGCGCGGTACTACCAGCCCTTCGCCCAGGCACGCCTCCTGGCGGGGCGTTCCCTCACGGCCGAGCCCGCCTATCCCGCCATTTCCGTCAACGCGTCCTCCTCCGGCGGCGGGGGCGTCCATGCCTTCGTCGATACCGTCCCCGACGAGGCCTACGACGGCAGCCTCTTCACCTCGTGGATCTCCGCCGAGGCCCCCAGCCGGCGCAACCCCCAGTGGCTCCGGATCGACCTCGACGAACGGGTCCGCACCGACACCATCCGCATCGGATGGAAACCGGGGCTCGAACCGCCGGACTTTGTCATCAAGACCTCATTCGACCGGCGTATCTTCAACAACGCCACCGTCCGATTCGAGCACCATCGGCCCTTCACCCCCTTCGACGAAAGCTGGTCCGAGGGCCGGTTCCGATCGGCCAAGACTTTCTGCGCCATCTGGCTCCATTTCACCGAGCCCTCGCCCGCGGGTCCCATCGGCATCACCGAGATCGAGTTCGGCTTGCCTCCCGACCCCGAGACCGTCGAGCGAATCGACCCTCTCGAGATTTGGGCCTACAGCCTGCCCGGCGACTTCCCGTCCCTCGCCGCAGACGCGCCCCCCGGCGATCCCCGACTCTACCCCTGGCTGTGCCGCGGCCACAACGCCCGCGGCATGCTCTACCACCCCCTGAACGAGTGGCCCGAAGCCCTCGTGCGCCAGGCCCCCGTCGCGCCCGAGATCTGGACCGGCGGCGGAACCGGGGAACGTTTTCTCTACTATCCCGGCCCCGACGGGCCCATCCCTTCCATCCGCGCCGAACGCCTGCGCGACGGCATCGACGACTTCGACTACCTCGCCCGGCTCGACGAAGCCGTCGGAGACGGCGCCGCTTTCGACCGCACCGTCCTCCGCTGGCGCGAACCCCGTGTCTTTCCCCCGGACATGACCCCCGCCGAAGTCGAAGAGTTCCTGAGCCGTATCCTCGAGGCCCGCCGCCAAATCGGCAACGCCCTCACCGACCACGCCCGCGCCTCCCGCGGCCGTTGACCATGTGGAATTCCACCCGCGAATATGGTATGATTCCCGCTGCTGGCCCTTGGCCGGCACCATACGCCGCGCTCGTAGCTCAGTGGATAGAGCACCAGCCTCCGGAGCTGGGTGTCACAGGTTCAAGTCCTGTCGAGCGCGCCATCTAACTTCCCGCGGCGCCAAAACTTACGGCGCCGCTTTTCTATTATCCCGTCCTGAGTTCCACCAGACTGCAACCGCATTGTCGCGGCAATCTCCAAGACTTCTTGGCGCTCCTGAGCGCATGGGCGCATCCGTCGCTGTCTAGAGAGGCTTCAGCTTCCGCCCGTCGGAGTGAGGCGTTAGAATCAGTCCTGCAGGTGACTTCGGATTATGCTGTTGTTTTCAGGCGCAATGCGCTAAGGAGCAATTCTGGGAATCCGTGGTCGAAGCGGTCGAGAGAAGCCTGCAGCCTAACGCCGGGAGGTTGTGAGATGCCGCGATTTGTTGTCGTGCTCGCTGTGTGCACCGCGTTCGCGCGGGCGGCCGGGTCGGAGGCGCCGGCACCGAGCGCTGTGCCCTCCGAGGTTGCGACGCTGGATCAGCCAACTCTTCGTATGCAGCCCATCGACCTCGACCGTGTACATGCGCAAGGGTGGTTTGGCGAGCGGATCGACCGTGCGCATCGTGCGGTTCAGAATCTTAGATCCAGCATCTGGTGGAACCTGGGCGCGAGCTGGGGATGGGAACACGCCGCGCGGTGGGTTCGGAATATGTCGTACTTCGCTTCCCTTACCGGTGGCCCTGAACCGGCTCTCGCAGAGGAGATGGACACCCTCCTCGACAAGTCGGCGCGCAAGGAACTGGACATCGACTACACCAGGCTTCCCGCAGGGCCCTATGAAGATGGCGAGGTCATCAAGGGTTTGGTCGCCGGTTATGAGGCAAGCGGGGATCGCCGACTGCTGGAAGCCGCGATCGAACGAGGCCGCTACATCGCCAACCACCACGGCACCACAAATCACTGGTATAAGTCCATCGCCATCTCTCCGCTGGTGAAGCTGAGCAGGGCCAGTGAAGATTCGGCTTTCGTGGATCTGGCCAAACAGATAGCCGAAGAGCAGCAATTGGCATATCTCAAAGAGAATGCCCACGGCGGCGCCGCTGCCCTCATCGCCGACGGACACCTGGATCTCTACGAAGCCACGGGCGATCCGCGCTACCTGCATTGGGCCTTGGAGGGTTGGCAGGCCATCCGGGAGCGCATGTTCGTCACCGGCGGGCTGGGAGAGTGTCTGAACTTTGCCGCGCCGCCCGAAGAGAGCGACGTCATGTGTGAGACCTGTCAGGTGAGCTACTGGTCGTCGTTCAACCTGCACCTGTACCGTGCGACGGGGGACTCCGCGTACCTGGACCTGGTTGAACGCATTCTCTACAACCACTTCGCTTTCAGCCAGGCTCACCGAGGAGAAGGCGGGGGCTTCCTGGCCTACGGAGACATCGACCAGGGAGTCCGGGGGATTCACAATTACTTCTGCTGTGATAATGAAGGGACGTTGGGCCTTCTACACGTATTGCAGCACATTTATACGCAAGCCCCCGAAGGAAAAACAGTAGATGTGAATCTGTTCCTGGACTCCGAGGCGCGCGTCAAGGTTGGTGCCCGGGAGGTCACGCTCCGGCAGAGAACCCTCTATCCCGAACGGGGCCTGACGAGGGTAACGGTCGAAGCGGAGTCGCCGGTCCGATTCAAGCTGCGGATTCGAATTCCGGGTTGGACGCAGGTCGCGCGTGTCGCATTGAACGGCGAGCCTTGCGAGTACACGCTGGAGAATTCCTACGCCTCCATCACACGGGAATGGAAGAGTGGCGATGCGTTGAGCGTCGTTTTTCCCATGCCCATGCGTGTGGAGGCCGACATGACCGGACGGGGGCTGCGCAGCGGCGCGGTGACTCTGGATGGAGAGGCCCGGGAAGCCAAGCGGATCGCCGTGTTCTACGGTCCGGTCGTGGCGGCGATGTTTCGGACCGGGCACGGCAACGACCTGAACTGGGTGTGGACAGGCGACTACACCGACGTTCTGGACTCCGGGGGAGACGCAGGGTTGGGGTACCCGGCGTCCAAGCCGGATTTCCTGGAACTGGAGGACCTAACCTATAACACCGGATCGGCGCCTTCGGTTACCAGCATCATGTCAGGGATGAGGGTTCCCGAATTGTCGTGGAGCGCTTCCCTGGGAGACAAGGTTCAGGTGAAGCGAAGCGCGAAGGTTCTTCCCGGGCTTCCGGTGACGCTGGAGTACCGGGACGAAGTGACGGGCTGGGACGGGGAAGGCCGGCTCCTCTGCGCCGGGCTGCGGTTTGCCACGGTGAAGGACGCTCAGAGTGGGGGCTACGCCATGCGTTCGGTGCCTTACCCGGTGCCCACGGCGACCACCAAGCCGGATCTCGACAATCACGTCCTGTTTGCCGGCGTGTACGGCCTTCACGAGCGGTTGGCCGATGATGTCGCGTTGCCCGCGACAGGGACGTTCTTCCTCAACAATGGGTACATCGGAGCGATCTGCCTGTACGACCCGGAGCCGGTTAAGGGCGTTGTCTGCCGACAGACGGAGCAATATACCGGACTCTACCTCGAGCCCGTCGCGGCGCCAACCGTCGTCTTGTCCAGGCGGTTGGTGTTCCCGCTATGGGATAAGCCCCAGAACCAGACGACGGCCAATCACCGCATGAGAAAGGCCGCTCAGGTTACCGCCCAGGTGATCGACGGTTCGAATCAACTGGTACTGACCGGACCCGTTCTCGAAGGCGCACCCATTGCGATTCCAAAGTCGACCGGTCTGCAGTCGGGGCGGGTGATATACTCGGATCGGTTGGCATCCTGTGTGATGGACTACACCGCGGATAGCGTAGTGGTCTATGCGGATGTTCCCGGAGACTACCGGATAGAGCGCCGCTAAGAGCTTGCCTGCGGCCCAACGCCGAACCGGAAGCAGTGACCCGTCTTCGTGTCTGTTGATGGCTTTGCTCCCTTTATCGCCGGTCGGTCGGGAAGGGCGGCCGCGAAGCCGTGTGCCGGCCGTCGCACGGATGAGGTCGGTGCGCCCGCATGCGAGGCGTTCGTCTTCGGCTTCGCCGCCCTGCAATATGCTACGGGGCTGCAGGGTCTCCTGCCAAGGCCGCAGCAAGATACTCCTCCGCTTCGCGAATTCGCTCTCGAGTGAAGGCGATCCCGTTGGCGATCTCCTGATCGGTCAGGCTGGTGCGCGTGTAGCAGGGCTGCATCTTCGAAAAGTCATCGAGGAGCTCAACGAAGCGCCGGCGTTCCTGGATGTCCTCGCGCACCAGCTCCCGGTAGCGCGCTTCGTAATCCCGTGCCGTCGATTCGTCTCCGGCGGCCCGGGCATCTCGCGCGCCCGCCAGCAGGGCACGGGCGTGAAGGAGGTGACACCGTTGCCGGCACAGCGCATCCGCGATGGCGATGGGGGCATAGTGGAGTTCCGCATACGCTTTGGAGGTTGGGAGCCCGTCGGCACCGCGGTAGCTATAGACGCCGATGCGCGTCTCTTCGGAAGCGGCTTCGACGGCGCTTTTCGCCTCGCGAGCCGCCCGTGCGAGGTGGACATTCATCAATTCCATCTTCCGAAGGAAGCCTTCCGTCCGGTGCTCGTCGTACCCTTGCGTCATCCACGGTTCGACGCGCGACAGCACATCGATGGTCCAGTCGACGGTCTCCGCCGCGTCCGGAGTGATCGAGTGGGGCAGACCGCCGATCGCGATGCCGATCTTGGTGTGGAACTGGCTTCCCTGGAGAGGGAAGGGGGGAGACACGACGTCGTTCCAGACGTCAAAGGCCGCCTTCATCTCCTCCCAAGCCCCATACATCCGCTGCCCGGCCTCCGCGCCGAACTGCCGCTGCGCCAGGTCCATCAGGAACGGCTCGACAGGTTGGTCGGGGTTCCATTCAAACTCTTTCATGACGAGGGCATTGATGGAATTGTGTTCCGGCGCGATGCCGAAGATTTCGGTCAGGTTCCTGACGTCCCACCGCTTGTATTTCTTCAGCGCGTCGCACACGTGGAAGGGAAAGGGCAGGCTCTTGGGTATGACTTCGAGGTTGTTGAACTCGCACATCATGTAGAAGGGGACATCGCGTTCTTTGGAGATCGTCTGGGTGAGGACGCAGGTGGCGACACGTTCCGCGGCATCGGGAACCATGACGGTCCGGTCGGAGCCCGTCCAGGAGCTCAGCAATCCGTTGTAGCTCCGCGCCATTCGGATCATTCGTTCGAAGTCGGCGCCGTGGTAGTGCACCGTTGCCCAGAATCGGAAGTCGAAGTCGGGACGCTCCTGGTGGGCCGCGTCCGCCAGCAGTTTCACTACCGCGGCTTGCGTTTCCGCGGGATTAAAGGCCTCGGGCGGTGTGTCCGGGCATGCCTCCCGGCATCGGTCGCAGAAAGCGGGCGTGCACAGCCAGGAACCGCTGTCGAGATTGTACAGATTCACTCCCTTTACGTCCGGATACTCCCGGACAAGCTTCTTCATCATCTCCTGAAGGTAGCGCTGGGCGAGGGGGCTGGAGACGCACAGCGTTCGGGCCAGGCCCTGCTCGTCACCTCCCCAGGGCGGCCGTACCGTCCCCAGTGCCTCCTCGGGATAGCTTTCCACGCTCCCCGCGACCGGAACCAAGGCCGGTTCGACGAGGAACAGGTAAACATCGATTCCGTACTTCCGGCAGACCGCGCTCAAGTTCTTGAGCCGGTTCTGGAATGTCGGATCCGGCGGAGCCTGGAACGGAAACACCTCGCTTCGTACGAATTTGCTGAGGTGTCCGCCGAGGCCCTGATCCGTCAGCTGATTGATGCCCAGGCGGGCGAGACAACGAGCGTTCTCCTCGGGGAACGATTCCAACTCCGCGCTGAAGATCACGTCGGTATAGTGCAGACCGCTGCCCCGCTTGC
>CAYVOE010000038.1:308-19398 GCA_964452795.1 uncultured Nitrospiraceae bacterium | reverse complement strand
ACAACCTCAAGCAGTGGGGCATCATCTTCAAGATGTTTGCCGGAGAGAACAAGGGACTGTTCCCGGGTCAGTCGTCGTGGACGGCCTTCGGCAACGGCGGTCAGATGGGTGTCAACGCGGGTCAGCTCTATCCCGAATACTGGACGGATCCGAACATCATGATCTGCCCGTCCGATAGCCGGGCCGATATGCCGGCCGGTCTGTGGCCGAGCTGTCCAAACGGGCTGGGATTCGAGACGGACATCGCGGCTCAGATGCAGCGCATCAGCAACTACTGGCAAGGGATTGACCCGGAGCGGGGCAAGGCCATTGTCGAGGCGATGCTGAGCTATCCCGTGTCGTACCTGTATACGGCTCACGCGGTGAAGACGAAGAATCAGTTCGCCCTGGTGGCGTTTACGGGGTGCCGCATCGGCTGGTTTACAACGGAACCGGCCAAGTGGGGCATCCTGGATACCGATGCCTACGGCGACGGAGTGCTCTGGTACGGCTCGGACCGCACGGTGGACACAATCGCCGCGTATTTCAAGACCAAGAACATCGGGCAACTCGACTACGGTACGCGCGAGTTGGCCCCGGAGTCTGAAGGCGGCGAGGGCTACGCGCTGGCCAACTGGTACGACTTTGACGACGATGGCACGAAGCTGCCCCGCACGCTCCACCGGACCAAGGAAGGGATCGAGCGGTTCTTCATCACCGATATCAACAACCCCGCCGCCGGCGCTCAGGCCCAGAGCACGATTTTCGTGATGTTCGACGCCTGGGCCCCCATGAATGACTTCTTCTCGCGCGGCGGGGCGGGCGCCGGGGCGGACAACCCCGTGGTGCGCTTCAACCATCTCCCGGGCGGCGCCAATGTCCTGTACATGGACGGGCACGTCGAGTTCGTGCGCTACGGATCGAAGGCCCCGGTTTGGGCCCCGGTGTGGGCCGGACAGGACCTCGGCGAGTGGATGGCCATGGCGGGTGGCAACGGCTGAGGAGCCGTGTCGATTCGTAGGCCGTGTAGACGAAGGGAGCCCCGGGTGGGGCAGTTTCGGGAGGAGAACGTGAGAGGGCTGCAAAGTGCAATTGTGGTGGGAGTCCTTATTGTGGTGCTCGGCTGCACGCCGCCGGGCCAGACCAAGACGGGCCTCAAGCCCGCAGACCCCTCGAGCGTGACACCCCCGGCCACGGCGGGCAGTGCGGAGTCGCTGGTCGGAACGACGTGGCAGCTGGAAGGCGGTTCGACGTTGACCTTTAGCGCCGACGGCCTCGGCACCGCGGCCGCTCCGCCGAGACCGCCCATGCCGATGGGATACACCCTTCGCGACAACGGCGTCATTACGGTGGTGGTAGGCGAATCGAGCCGTGCCGGCACGTGGGACGGAAAACAGTTGGTGTTGGACGGCGTCCCGTTGAAGCGCGTCGGCTGATAGAGCGGAAACCTTCGAGGGCAGTCGCGGAACGTCCGCGGCTGCCCTCGCCCTTGTTTCGCCGCGGGGAGGCGACCGGTATTCTTGTCGGCCCCCGGGAAAATTCCCCGAAGGGGATACATAAGCCCAGGGTCAGCGAGCGTAAGCGAGCGCCACCCTGGGATCGGGATCGCCCCCACCGTCGTTGCCCCGAAGGGGATACATACGCAGTGATATCGGCCAATCATTGGACGTGACCGTCCCTCCACCGACATCCGCCCCTCATCGCAGGACTGCGCTAGACAGGGCCGTGAGGGTGCCCCCACCCGTCATTGCGAGGAGCGGCCCTCCGTGGAAATCCATACGGGAGGAGAGATGGCTTTTGGGTCCGCCCACACCGTCTGTGGGCGCGTACACAGAGCGACGCGGCAATCTCTACCTTTGGGATGACGCTGATTCTGTGGACGGGGACGGCTGGCTCATGTGAGATTGCCGCGTCGCTTATGCCTGGGCGCCCCGGGACGGCCCGGGAGCGCGGGTATCCCCCGGTGCCTCGCGAGGTCAAGCGCCGGGGGGCCGCTCCTCGCAATGACGGGGTGGGGTGGGAGCATGACTTCGCGGACAGGGATCACCGGCTCAAGTGAGATTGCCGCGTCGCTCTTGTGTGGGCGCCCATCGGAGGCACGGGCGTAACCATAGGTTGCCTCTCCGTTGGCCTGTACTCCCACAGGAGTCCGCTCCTCGCAATGACGGGTGGGGTCATTGCGCAGGAGCGAGTTGAGCGCGGTCCTCGTCGTCCTGCGCGGGGAGCCCGTCTCACACGGCCCCGTCGAACGCAGGTCTCGTCGTCTTACGACAGGCGGGGCGGATGTCGATGCCGGAACAGTCCGGTCCGATGGTTGGTCTAAACGCTGCGTATGTATCTCCTTCGGGGAAAAAGAACAGGGTGGAGTCGGAGAGTGCCGGCAGCCATGTAGCGGAGATCGTGGGTAGAATGGAGACGAGTCGGCTCGGGCGGGTACCCTATTGGGGGAGGCAGATGGTAGTTGAGCGAAGAAGGTCTAGGTCCATGTTCATGAGATTTGGCGAGAAGGTGATCCGGTTGGTCGTGGCTCTGTGCGCGGCGGCGCCGGCGTTCGGAGCGGACACCCTCGATGCGAGTCGGCTCGAGAACGAGGTCTTGCAGGTCGAGGTCGAGCCGCGGGCCGGGACGGTGACGGTAACGGACAAACGCATTGGGCGCGTGTGGTTGCAGCCGCAACCGGCGGTGGATGCGACGATACCGCGGGGAGCGGCGTCGGTCGATGGGGACCTGGCGGAGTGGGGGGAGCCGCTGATACGGCTGACGCCGGCGATGACGGCGGATTCGAAGGTCGTGGACGACGAGGCGGACTGCTCGGCGGAGGTGTGGTGCGCGTGGGACGATGAGGCGCTGCACGTGGCGGCGCGGGTGCGGGACGAGCATCTCGACTTCGGGCCGTGGGAAGGGCTGTGGTGGCAGCGGGATTCCTTCGAGTTCTGGGTGGGCGATGTACACGTGCCCATCGAGCTGGGCGGAGCGGAGCCGGGCGTGGCCCGTGGGTCGGAGGTCGGCGGCGTGCGGGTGGCCGTGGCGCCTGCGGAGGACGGCTACGCGGTCGAGGTTTCCGTGCTGTGGTCGAGCCTCCCGGCGGAGGCGAAACCGGTCGCGGGGGCGCGGTTCCGGTTTGCCGTGGGGGTAAACGACGCGGACGGCACGGGCGAACGGCAGGGCCAGCTCTTCTATCCGCCGACGCGGCGTCACGGGGACCCCGCGACCTTTGCGCGGGCCGCCCTGGCCGACGAATCGGGGACGGTACCCGAGCCGTCGCCCGCCGAGGCGGCGTTTCGCAATCTGCGCGCGGGCGAAGACGGGCGGAGCCTCGCCTTCGAGGTCGAGTTGGGCGGAGACGAAGAGGGAGACGTCGAGACCTACCGGGTGCGGATGGAGCTGGCGCCGGATGCGCCGGAGCTGGTGGTTGAACTCGATGCGGCGGACCGGCAAAGGCCGATGAAGGCGGCGCCGTTCCTCGACGGTTTCGTGCTGGATACGCCGACGGCCGTGGCGGCCGTGGCCGACTACTCGAATGGTCACGTCTATCCGCTCGCGGAGGATCCCTTCCCGAGGCCCCGCCGGCCCGTGTACGAGTACGACATGCCCTGGGTGGGGATCTGCGACCTCGAGGCGGGCTTCGGATACACGATGATCGTGGAGCACCCGGAAGACGCCGACCTGGCCTTCGAGCCGACGGTCACGGCGCAGGGCACGTTTCACGTGCCACGGGTGGAATGGAAGCCGAGCATGGGCTCCCTGGCCTATCCGCGTCGGCTGGTGTACCACTTCTCCGACGCGGGCGGATACGTGCCGCTCGCCAAACGTTTCCGGGCTTATGCCCGGGACCGAGGCTGGATCGCGACGCTGGAAGAGAAGGCGCAGGACAACCCGCGGGTTCGGCGGCTCTACGGCGCGGTAGACTCCTGGGTCGGCCGGGAGGTCGAGGAGTACGTACGCGAAGTCAAAGCGGCGGGCGTCGAGAAGATGCTGGTCCAGTCGGGGGGCCGGGGCCGTCCGTCTGCGGAGGCCCTGCGGCTCATCGAGGACCTGGGCTACCTTTCGGGCCAGTACGACAACTACACCGACGCCCTCGCGAGCGAAGACGGCCGCCTCGACTATCAGCACGACCAAATGCCCGAGAACGCGCCCCTGGATAAGCACGGCAACCGCATCAAAGGCTGGGTGACCCTTGATGGCCAGACGTACTACAAGCGCTGTCCGGTGCGGTGGCTTCCCGCGGCCCAAGAAGACATCCCGAAGATCCTCGAGGCCCAGCCCTTCACGTCGCGCTTCATCGACGTGACGACGGCGGAAGGGCTCTACGAATGCTACGACCCGGCCCACCCGGCGACGCGGACCGACAAGCGTCGAATCGGCGAGGAACTGCTCGCGTATGTGCGATCCCAGGGCCTGGTCGTGGGCGGGGAACACGGCAAGTGGTGGGCCGTCCCGCAGTTGGACTACCTCGAGGGCATGATGAGCGCCTACTGGTGGTTCTGGCCCGCGGGACACCTCGTGAGGCCGAAGTCGAAGGACGAGCGCTTCGAGAACGTGCCGGTTTACCCCATCTACGACTGGGACACCTATGCGAAGTGGGACATCGGGCATCAATGGCGGGTGCCCTTGTGGGAACTGGTGTTCCACGACTGCGTGGTCACGACGTGGTACTGGGGCGACAGCAACCTGTGGCTTCACGACGCGGCGCCGGAAGTGACGCCGAGGAAGGAGCTGTTCAACCTGCTCTACGGCACCATGCCCCTGCTCTGGCAGGCGGACTGGCGCGACCGTCGGGAGCTGTACCTGCGCACGGTGCGGACCGTCTGCACGTGGCACGAAGCCGTGGCCGGCGTCGAACTGGTGGAGCACGCCTTTCTGAACGCGGACCACAGCCTCCAGCGCAGTCGGTTCGCGAACGGCGCCGAGGTCGTGGTGAACTTCGGTCCGGAGACGCGCACGATCCGTCTGGGCGACAAGACGATGGAGTTGCCGGAGAACGGCTTCGCGGCGCGGGGTCCCGGCATTGAACTGAGCCGAGCCCTGCGAGACGGGCGCGTCGTGACGGAAGTTCGGACCGCAGGCTTCCATTTCACCGACGCGGAGGGCGCGGGCGTCGCGCTGCGGCGCGTATCGGACGAAGAAGTGCGGGTGTGGGTCGAGACTTCACCCCTGCCTCCCGTTGTGCCAATCAAGACCGTCGCCGAGGATTGGGATCCTGCCCGCATCGAGGCCGTTCGCCTCGACGACCTCGGCGCCGAGGTTGGTCCCGCACCGATCATGGTCAGAGGAGAGACGCTCCGCCTCGGTCCGGCGCCGCGGTTCACCGCGTACCGCTTGCGGCCTCGGTAGCGGGGGCTCGACCGGCTCAGGCGAGGCCGAAACGGTCGAGGAGGGCGGCGTTCTGGAGAAGGGCGTCGGGGGCGCCTCCCGCGACGACCTTTCCGCCGTCGAGGACGAGGGCGCGGGTGCAGAGGGTGCGGGCGAGGTCGAGGTCGTGGGTGGCGATGACTTGGGTGCGGCCGATGTCGCGCAGGAGGGCGATGGCCTCGCGCCGACCCCGGGGATCGAGGCCGGCGGTGGGCTCGTCGAGGACCAGGATTTCGGCGTCGAGGGCGAGCACGGTGGCGAGGGCGGCGCGCTTGCGCTGGCCGATGCTCAGGTGGTAGGCCGACTTGGCCTCCACGCCTTCGAGTCCCACGGCGGCAAGGCTCTGCGCCACGCGTCGGGCCACCTCGTCTTCCGTCAGACCGAGGTTACGGGGGCCGAAGGCGACGTCTTCGTAGATGGACGGGCAGAAGAGCTGGTCGTCGGGGTTCTGGAACACCACGCCGACCCGCCGGCGCACGTCGCGCACGTTGGCATGGGTGACGGGTTCGCCGAAGATGCGCACGGGTTCCCGCCCGTTTCCGTGGTGGATTCCGTTGAGGTGGAGGAGGAGGGTGGACTTCCCGGCGCCGTTGGGTCCGAGGATGGCCACCTTCTCGCCCTCGACGATCTCGAGGCTCAGCCCGTCGAGGGCGCGGGTGCCGTCGGGATACACGTAAAACAGGTTCGATACGGATATTGCGGAGCGAAGCGTCACACCAAGGGGATCCTGAACAAAACCGTAGCGCAGACGGTCAAACCGAGAAAGGCGTAGTCGGCGGGGGCGAGGGCAGCTCGGGCCGGCCGCGGGGCGCCTCCGCCGAATCCGCGGGCCAGCATGGCGGCGTGAATCCGTTCGGCCCGTTCATAGGACCGCAGGAAGAGGGTGCCGATCATGTGGCCGACGACGCCGGCCTGCCACAGCCAGCGTCCGCCGTAACAGCGGGAATCGCGGGCGCGGGCCATACGTCGGGCCTCGTCCACCAGCACGAAGAGAAACCGATACAGAAAGCCCAGGGCCATCACCAGGGCCCGAGGCGCGCGGAGCCGTTCCAAGGCTGCCAGGACATCCGGGAAAGGCGTGGTGGCTCCCAATACGAGGACGCACCCCACGCCCAGGAAAATCTTGGCCAGAACGGTCGCGCCCAGCTCCAAGCCCGACCCCGTGAGCTCGATGAACCCGGCGCGGAACAGCGTGTCGCCGGGTCCGGCGGGATCGCGAACGAAAGGCAGCACCAGGGCCGCGATGGCCGCCGGAACGGCCACCCCGCCGCGCCGAGCCAGATCATGAAAGCGGAGACGGGCCGCCCGTGCCACGACCGCCAGGACCGCGCCGTATCCCATCAGGGGCAGAAAGGCCCCCGTGGGCGTGGTGGCGGCGGCGATCAGCAGGGCCGACAGCGCCAGCAACTTCACCCGCGCGTCGAGGCGATGGACGAAGCTGTCGGCCGACGCGAGCGGCGGAGGGATCATGGCAGTTCCTCGGCGTCCGAGCGGCGACGGGCCAGCACCCGGGCGAGCCCCATGCCGGCGCCGAACATGATCAGCGTGCCCGCGGCGCCCGCGAGACCCGTGGCGAGGCCCTCGTGCGACACGCCGGGCATGAGGTAATCCGGCGCGGGGGCGGCCTCCCACAGCTCCGCGCCTTCGGCCGTTTCCATGAAGCCCTTGTCTTCGGCCACCCGTTCGAGTCCGTCGGGAGAAGACGATGCGAAGGGGGAGAGCAGGAGGGCCAGGACCAGCGACACGCCCAGGGCCGCGAGGAGGAAAGCGGTGCGGTTCATGCCGGATCCTCCACGGTTTGAGGGAGCCCTTCGGTCGGCCGCCACGCCGCCACGAGATCGGGCCGGGCCGCCAGGACCGTCTTCAGGGTAATGACCGTTATCAGGGCTTCGCCGGCGCCGATCAACACGTGGACACCTGTCATGGCGGGCAGCACCAGGCCCAGGCGAAGGGTGTTCGACAGCGCCACCTCGACGGCGCAGGCCGCGGCGGCCAGGACGATGGAGGCCCAGGCGGCGAAGGCGGCTGCGGCGAGAAACCCGTTGCGCGTCCGGGGCAGGACGGGCCGGGCCAGTCGAAACAGGAAGTAGCCGCCCAGGGCGCCGATGACCCCCATGTTGAGCACGTTCGAGCCGAGGGCGGTCAAGCCGCCGTCGGCGAAGAGCAGGCATTGGACCGCCAGGACCAGCGCCATGACCAGGACCCCGTTGAGCGGTCCCAGGAGCAGGGCGGCCAGCACGCCGCCCATGAAATGGCCGCTGGTGCCAAGGCCGACGGGGAAGTTGAGCATCTGGGCCGCGAAAATGAAGGCGCCGGTGACGCCGAGCAGGGGAGCCTGGCGTTCGCCGAGCGTCTTGCGCGCACGGACCAGGGCAATGGCGCACACGGCCGTGGACGCCGCCAGGGTGACGGTGTTCACGGGCATACTGACCATACCATCGGGCAAATGCATGGATAACGAACCTCGTTTGGGAAGACAGGCGGTTTCGCCGCGATACTACGAATTCCCCGTCCGTAATACCGGTTTCAGGATAGCGGGTCCGTTGGGTTAACGCAACTTCTTGCCGGTGGAGCTCATGCTGAGGGTGGAATGGAGGACGCCCTTCTGCTGGCGGAGCCGGTCGGCGAGGGAACGGACCCGCTGGGCCCGGCCCTTCACCATGATCATCTCGGCGCAGAGGTGGTGGTCGAGATGGACGTGGGTGGCGGCGAGGACCTCGTCGTGGTGTTCGTGCTGCAGATGGGTCAGCTTGTCGCTCAGCTGGCGCATGTGGTGATCGTAAATCAGGGTGATGGTGCCCAGGGCTTCCTCGTTGCGCTCCCATTCCTGCTCGACAAGCTGATCCCGGATGAGGTCGCGGATGTACTCGGACCGGTTCTGATATTTGCTGTCCCGCAGCAGCTTTTCGAGGCGGTCGAGGAGGGGTCGCTCGAGGGAGAAGCTCAAACGCGCCAGATTTGACATACCTTTTTTCCCGTGAATAATAGAAGCCGCCTCATGTTATCTGCTTCTCACCGGCCTTGACAACCGGGACACCGTGGAACCGGGACCGCCGTCGGCGGTTTCCCCGTCCCCCAAATCGACAACGGAACGGTCGCGGCCTTGCGTTGCCTCCTCGGGGGATGCCACCGCGAAGCGGATGCGCGAGGACGGCCGGCGACCACGTTCGGCCGGGTTTCCGTCACTCAGCACACAAGGAGAAGACAGCATGAGCACCAGGAACAAAGGCGCGGTTCTGTGCATGGTCTTGGGGGTAGCGTTGGCGGTGGCGTGCGTTGTCGCGTTCCCGCCGGCTTCGGTCGTCCATGCGCAACAGGAAGGCGCCTCGAAGGATGCGCACGCCGGCCACGATCACGGCCCGGCCGTTGCTCCGGAGGTCAAGAAGGCCGTGGCGGTGTTGAGCGCGGCCTCGGGCAGCGAGGTTTCGGGCACGGTCACCTTCACCCAGGCCGAGAACGGCGTGCGGGTGGTGGCCGAGGTGCGCGGTCTGGATGCGAACGGCACCCACGGTTTCCACGTGCACGAATTCGGCGATTGCACGGCTCCTGACGCCACCAGCGCGGGCGGCCACTTCAATCCCACCGGCGCTCCCCACGGCGGTCCCACGGACGATCACCGCCACGTCGGCGACATGGGCAACCTGGAATCCGACGCCCAGGGCGTGGCCAAGCTCGACTACATCGACCCCCTCATCGAGCTCAACGGCCCCAATTCCATCATCGGCCATGCGGTCATCGTCCACGAGAAGGCCGACGACCTCAAGTCCCAGCCCACGGGCGACGCCGGCGGCCGGATCGCCTGCGGTGTCGTGGGCGTGGCCAAGTCCGACCAGTAACCAACCCTCCATTGCGGGGCTCCGGGAACGCTTCCGGAGCCTCGCCTATCTTTGAGAAAGGTATCGCCCTGCCGCAAGAAAGGGGAATCACGCTGATCTGCGCCGGCGCGGACGAGGAAGTCCGGCGCAAGAACCTTCTGTTGTCGCCGTGCCTCGCCAACGACGGCATCGAGCTCCTCGTGCAGACGGGATACGCCAACCGGGCCCTTGCCTACAACCGGGCTGCCGAACAGGCCCGCCACGAGCTGGTCTGTTGCGTGCGGGAGGACGTGTACCTGCCGCCGGGGTGGGACACCGCGTTGCTCGAGCAGGTGGACCGCGTGACGGAACTGGACGCCGAATGGGCCCTCCTGGGGCCGGCGGGCGTCGTGCGGCACGGGAACGAGAAGCACTACCGCGGCCATCTCCGGGAGAGCGGGGAGGCGTTCGGACCGGAAGGCGACCTGCCCGAGGAGGTGGAGGCGCTGGACGACTTCTACGTCGTGTACCGTCGCGGCGACGTGCAGTTCGACGAAGGGATGCCGAACCACCACCTTCTCGCCACCGAGGCCTGCCTGCGGGTGCGCGGGGCCGGACGTCGCTGCTACGCGGTGGACGCCGCCTGCCACGCCAACCCCGCCCAGGACCCCAACAAGCTCTCCCTCGACCTCCTGGTGGCCTGCGGCTACCTCTACGGCCGCTATCCGGACCGGCTGCCCATCCTCGCGCCCCGCGTCACCATCCAGCGCAGCAACGGCGTGTGTGTCCTGAGCGCATAGGGGGAGGGGCCGGATTGGGATCCGGCCCCGGCGCCCTGCGAAGGATTACTGCTGCACCAGGCTGGAGAGGCCCATGATGGGCATGAACAAGCCGATGACGATGCCGCCCACCACGATACCCATGAGCAGGATGAGCAGAGGCTCGATCATGCTGGTCAGCCCGTCGATGGCGGCCTTTACTTCCGAATCGTAGAAATCGGAGATTTTGCCGAGCATCTGCTCGAGGGCGCCCGTTTTCTCGCCCACCGCAATCATGCGGGTGACCATGGCGGGGAACTCGCCGCTCCGGGCCAGGGGCTCGGCGAGGGTTTCGCCGCCGCGGACGCAGTCGGCCGCATTCCGCACCACCCGGGCGAAGACCTCGTTGCCGGCGGTGCGCTCGACGATCTCGAGGGCGCCCAGGATGGCCACGCCGCTCCGGGTGAGGGTGCTGAGGGTGCGGGTGAACCGGCTGATGGCCACCTTGCGCAAGAGCTTGCCGAAAATGGGCATGCGCAGCTTGAGCCGGTCGAGGCTGTAGCGGCCCGCGGGCGTTCGTCCGTAGATTCGGACGGCGATGATGGCCGCGATGATCCCCGCCACCACGACGAGGCACTGGTAGCTCCGCAGGATGTTGCTGGCGGTGATCAGGAGCTGGGTGGGGAGGGGCAGATCCTTCTCGAAGCTGGCGAAGATCTCCTCGAACTGGGGCACCACCCAGACGATGAGGCCCGCCGCGATGAGGATGATCATGCTGAAGGCCACCACCGGGTAAGTCATGGCGGAGCGGATGCGCCGCTTCAGCTCCTCGGTGGCTTCCATGTAGTCGGCCAACTGCAACAGCACTCCGTCGAGGTTGCCGCTGGCTTCGCCCGCCCGGACCATGCTTACGTAGAGGTCGGAAAAAATGCGGGGATGCTTCCGCAGCGAGTCGGAAAAGGTGCCGCCGCCTTCCACGTCCTGTCCGATGGTCTGGATGACCTTCGAGAACCGCGGGTCTTCCATCTGGTCGGCCAGGATGTCGAGTCCCTGCAGCAGAGGCAGACCCGAGTTCACGATGGTCGAGAGCTGTCGCGTGAAAACCAGGACCTCGGCCGACTTAATCTTGGGCCCGCGGCTGCCGGTGGGGACATCTCCTTTGCCGGCCTCTTTCACCTGTTCCGCCACCAACCCGCGGGCCTGGAGCGCCAGGATCACGGCTTGTCGGCTGTCAGCGGTCTGCGACCCTTTCTGCTTTCGGCCGTCCCGCGTGCGAGCCACGTAGGCGAATGTAGGCATCCGTTCCTCCTCGTCCGTCCCAAGGCCGCCGTCGAAGCGGCCCCCCGTCGTCGGGTTGCGGCACACCTGAGACGAGACGACCCGATCGCCGAACCGCGGCGGCCCCGCCGAATGTGTGCCGAACCGGCTGGCTTTGCAGGTGCAAGTTGCGTACCGGGGACGAAACAGGCGCCGTGCACCCGCTATCCGCAGCCGTATCCGCGCGATCTATCGGCACTTGTGAAGAGATTCTGGAGCCCGGAGAGGGATTGCACAATGGGCTGGCGGGCGACGTGAAACGGACGATCCGACCGATTTTCGGCACCTTCAGTCCGCTTTGCGCGCGATTCCCATGATGTGGGGCGCCGTGACGTTCCAGGCGCTCCCCACGCGGAAGCGTTCGAGCTCGAGGCTGCGAAAACCCGCCCGTGCGAGCACGGCCGCCGTGTCGCGGTCGGGCCGGCATCCGTCGCCCGCCCAGCTCCAGGCCGGCGCCACGGCGCTTTGCAGGCTCCGACGGACGGTGCGGGGCTCGGCGGCCACGTGCTCGATGAACAGGAAGCGCCCGCCGGGCCGCAGGACCCGGAGCACTTCCCCCAGGACGGCGTTGGCGTCGTCTACGGAACACAACACCAGGGTGCTGACCACGGCGTCGAAGGTCTCGGCGGCGAAGGGGAGACGCTCCGCGGCGCCGGCTACCGTGCGATAGGCAATCCGACTGCGGCGGGACTCGTCCTGCAGGTATGGGAACATGAACCGGTTGGGTTCGACGCCCACCAGAGTGATTCCGGCCGGGTAGTGACGCAGGCCGGACCCCGCGCCCGGGCCCAGTTCCAGCACCCACCCGTAGAGACCGGAAAAGAGGGCCTTCTTTCGCGCGCCGTAGGCCTTGTCGAGGGCGAAAGTCGAGTGGGCGAGCATCCAGGCGAAGATTCGCTGCAGCGTGCGCGGCCGGGCGCGGCGCGAGGGGCTCGGGCTCACTTCGTGTTCAGCATGCGGCGGAGCGCCTCCGCCAACTGCGGGTCTTTGAAGTGGTACTCGTGCTGGGTCAGTATTCGCGGATTGACCCGCTGGCTCGCCAGCATGGCCCCGTCCGCCAGATCGCCGAAGACGGTGCGAAGCGCGAACTTCGGCACGGGCACCGCCGCGGGCCGATGAAGCACCGTGCCCAGCGTTTGGGCGAGTTCGGCGTTGGTCACCGGGTTCGGGGCCACCACGTTCACCGGGCCCGCGATGTCGTCGTTCTCGAGGACGAAGCGGACGACGCCCACGGCATCTTCGAGCGAGATCCAGCTCACGTACTGGCGGCCGTCGCCCACCCGGCCGCCCAGGCCCATTCGGAAGGGGGGGAGCATCTTCGCCAGGGCGCCCCCTCGAGGGGTCAGCACGGCGCCGAACCGCAGGTGCACCACCCGAATCCCCGCTTCCACGGCCGGCTCGGCGGCCTTTTCCCAGTCGCGGCAGACCCGGGCGAGGAAGTCCTGTCCCGCGGCGCTGTCCTCGGCGAGCACCTCGTCGCCCCGGTCGCCGTAGTAGCCCACGGCCGACGCCGTGACCCATACCCGGGGCGGGTCGGGAAGGCTGGCGAGGACTTCCGCGAGAAAGGCGGTGGTTTTCACGCGGCTGCGGCGGATCTCACGTTTCTTGGCTTCGGTCCACCGGCCCATGATGTTCTCGCCCGCCAGGTGCACCACCGCGTCCATCTCGGCGAGCCGATCGCGCTCGATGACGTCGTCGTAGGGGGCCCACCGGAGCGAACGGTCGCCTTTCGGAGCCTCCGAACGCACCAATCGATACACCTCGTGGCCCGCCTCCTCGAGGGCGGGGACGAGCCGAGAGCCGATCAAACCGGTCGAGCCGGAAATCAGGACGCGCATGATGAACCTCCGTGGGGTAGGTCGCGGAGACCCGCGAATTCCGGGCGTTACACGGACACTATACCCCTTTGCCGCCCGAACCCGCATCCGCGCCCCGTCCCGGGGCCCGGCGGATCAGACGCGCACGTCGGAGGTCGCGCCCAGGCGCGGACGATGGCGTTCGAGGACGGGCGCCACGTATTCCTCGAGGAACTCGTCGACCTGCTGGGGCGCGCGGCCCACGAACTGCCGCACGTCCAGGATCTCGTTCAGCTCGGCCATGCTCATCCCCACCACGGGGTCCGCGGCCAAGCGATCCAAGAGGTCGTTGGGCAGGCCGTGCTCCTTTACCTGGGCGGCCGCCGCGTGGGAATGGACGCGGATGGCCTCGTGAAGCTGCTGGCGGTCGCCGCCGCGCCGCACCCCGGCCATGATGATGTTTTCCGTGGCCATAAAGGGGAGCTCTTCCCGGAGGTGGCGCTCGATCACCTTGGGGTACACCACAGGGTTCTCCATGATGCTGAGGTAGAGGTTGAGGATGCCGTCGCAGGCCAGGAACGATTCCGGCAGGCTAAGGCGGCGGATGGCGGAGTCGTCGAGGGTCCGCTCGAACCACTGGACCGCCGTGGTGAACTCGGAATGGAGCGGCGCCACCATGAGGAAGCGGGCGAGGGCGCAGGCCCGCTCGGCCCGCATGGGGTTGCGCTTGTAGGCCATGGCCGAGCTGCCCACCTGGGTCTTTTCGAAGGGCTCCTCGATCTCCTTGAGGTTCTGGAGCAGGCGCATGTCGGTGGCGAACTTGTGGACGCTCTCGCCGATGCGCGCCAGGACCTGGAGCACGTGGGTGTCCACCTTGCGGGGATAGGTCTGGCCCGTCACCGGATAGGAGGCCTCGAATCCGAGCTTCTTCGCCACGAGGGCGTCGAGTCGGCGCACCTTATCCGCGTCGCCGTCGAAGAGGGCCATGAACGAGGCCTGGGTGCCCGTGGTGCCTTTGACCCCTCGGCAGCGCAGGCGCGCGATGCAGGCCTCGATGTCCTCGATGTCCAGGAGGATGTCCTGGGCCCAGAGGCAGGCCCGTTTGCCCACGGTGACGACCTGGGCGGGCTGGTAGTGGGTGTAGCCCAGAGTGGGGAGATCGCGCCATTTCCGCGCGAAATCCGCGAGCCGCGCCAGGACGTTGACGGCCTTGTCGAGGAGGATGTTGAGCCCTTCCCGGATGAGGATGAGGTCCGTGTTGTCGCCCACGTAGCAGCTTGTGGCCCCGAGGTGGATGATGGGCTTCGCCTTGGGCGCCACGTCCGCGTAGGCGTGGATGTGCGCCATTACGTCGTGCCGCGTCTCGCGCTCGTACCGGTTCGCCTGTTCCAGGTCGACGTCGTCCACGTGAGCCTTCATCTCGGCGATCTGCTCGTCCGTGATGGGCAGGCCCAGCTCCTGCTCCGCCTCGGCCAGGGCCACCCAGCAGCGGCGCCACGTCGAGAATTTCCTCTGGGCGCTCCAAAGCTCGATCATCGGCTTCGTCGCGACCCGTTCCACCAACGGACTGACATACTCGTTGCTCATGGGCGATGGGATTCCCCTCTTGCATGGTTTCGTGGCGGTCCGGCCCGGCGCGGACACAGTTGCCGTGATTATAGTGAATCGGAGCGCCTTCACAAAGCTCGGCCGAACATGAGGACATGCAAGACTGGGTTCCACGGTCGCGAGCGGGGCGATACCCAACGATCGGGCCATTCCCCACGTCTCGCGAATCACGGAGCAGGTACGGACATCCCGGAATGCGGTCGGGAAGGAGTCATCAGCGCATCCGACTCCAGAACTGAAACCGGCATTGAATACAGGCGCACGGACTTCCCTTCGAACACGAGAGCCAGGAACATTCGCCGTCCGCCCGTCACCATCCGCCTTAGGGAGAATTCCCCGGAAGGGATACATACGCAGCACGCCGGTCCGGAAGACGACCCGACCCTTCCGGTGTGGTCGGGCGCCCGTGGGAAATTCCCCGAAGGTGATACATACATATACATTCGGGCCAACCTGTCGACGGGGTCGATTGCGGCATCGACATCCGCCCCACCCGTCGAATGACTACGAGGACTGCGCATAACGAGGTCCTCGCGATGCCCCTCCCGTCATTGCGAGGAGCGGCCCTCGTGCAAGTGCCTGCGGGGGGAGGATTTATGTCGCGCTTCCGCCCGCATAGTCTGTGGGCGTCCAGACAGAGCGACGCGGCAATCTCTACCTATGGGATGACTCTGACTTCGCGGACAAGGATCACCGGCTCATGTGAGATTGCCGCGTCGCTCCTGTCTGGGTACACATCGAAGGCCTGGGCTCACCCATGGGTTGTTCCCCCGTACGCGTGTACTCCTACACGGGTCCGCTCCTCGCAATGACGGGGAGGGGCATGGCTCATGAGCACCTCCGGCGCAGTCCTCGTCATCCTTCGACGGGTGGGGCGGATATCTATCGTGCAACGACCCGGCCCAATGACCGACCTGTATCACCACCTATGTATCACCTTCGGGGAGCAGACGGTGGGGGCGGTTCTTAACCCAGGGTGGCGCTCGCTTACGCTCGCTGACCCTGGGCTAACCTATGTAGCCCCTTCGGGGAATTTCCGTAAACGGTCGGCCACACCCGGGCGGTCACGGCGCAATGTGTTCCAAGCGGCGAGCTGAGTGCTCCCGAGTCCGTTATTCCCCGGGCATATCTTTCGCCGCGAGGTCGAAGCCCTGATCCGTGGCGAGGGCGGCCACGGCGGCGACGGGGTGCTCGCGTTCGGCGAAGACGCCGCCGGTCAGCAGGAGTTGGCAGGCGTCGTTGGCGGTGGCGACGGGGAAGGGGCCGCTCTGGTCGAGGGAAGGGGTATTCTCCTCGTAGGTGGCGACGTAGAAATACCGGCCGGGCTCGAGGGGCATCTGCCGCACCTCGAGGCCGTCGTGGCGGACGATGGCGAGCCACCCCCGACCGCCGTCCCGCGTGTCGGCGACGGCGCAGATGCGGGGCGTGTTGTAGTTGTCCTTCTCGTAGTCGAGGGCGAGGAGGGACAGGGCGAGGGCGTCGCGGGGCGGCATGCCCATGTCGATCTTCTCGGCCACGGGGTCGGTCTGGCTGCCGTTGGTCACCACGGCCACGCGGCCGTCGCAGACGATGCGGGCGCAGTGGTAGGAGATATACGGGTTCTTCTGGAGATCGCCCTCGTGACCTTCCTTGGGGATGATGCTGACGACCTGCGGCGCGATGACGGCGCGCCGGTTGGGGAAGGAGCGGCTCGATACCCGGTAGGCGGCGCACAGGCGCCCGTCGTCGGTCATGGCAACGCTTACGATTCGTCCGATGTACATTTGATTCGTTTTTGGTCCGTTTTCTGGTTAGGGAGAATGGGAATCGGCGGTTATTTCCCGCGCATTTTCACTTGAGCACTTCCGGATTTACACACGTGATGGGTTTTTCCCCCTTGAGCACGTTCACGATGTTGGTGGCGGCGATTTCGGACATCCGCGACCGGGTCTCGTGGGAGGCGCTGCCGATGTGGGGGAGGATCACGGCGTTCTCGCACTTGAGCAGTTCCGGGTGGATCTTCGGCTCCTCCTCGAACACGTCGAGACCGGCCGCGAAGATCTCGCCCTCCTGAAGGGCCCGGGCGAGGGCGGCTTCATCCACGACGGGTCCTCGGGCGGTGTTGACCAGCACGGCCGTCTTCTTCATCTTGCGGAACGCTTCCGCGTCGAAGACGTGGCGCGTGTCGGGCCGAAGCGGTACGTGGAGCGAGATGATGTCCGACTCGGCGAGGAGCGTGTCCATGTCCACCTGGGTGGCGTTAAGCTCTTTTTCGAGGTGTTCGTCGAGCCGACGGTTGCTGACGTAGATCACGCGCATGTCGAACCCGCGGGCGCGACGGGCCACGGCCTGTCCGATGCGGCCCATGCCGTAGATGCCGAGGGTCCGTCCGTACACGTCCACGCCGAGGAACTGGAGCGGTCCCCAGCCGTTCCACTGACCGGCGCGCGCGACGCGCTCGCTCTCGCCGAAGCGGCGGGCGGCGGCGAGGATGAGGCCGAAGGCGGTATCGGCCGTGGTCTCGGTGAGCACGCCGGGGGTGTTGGTGACGATGATGCCGCGCTCCGTGGCCGCCTGCACGTCCACGTTGTTGTAGCCGACGGCGTAGTTGGCGATGACCTTGAGCTGCGACCCGGCGGTGTCCATGACCTCGGCGTCGATGGGGTCGGTGAGGATGGGGAGGAGGGCGTCGACGCCTCGGGCGCCTTCGAGCAGTTTCTCTCGGGAAATGACCCCGTCCTGCAGGGCGACGACGACGGAGTCGCGGCCGAAGGCGTCGTAGAGCATGTTGAGGCCCCGCTCCGGAATCTCGCGTGCTACGAAAATCTTGGGCATGCTGTCCTCTTTAGTCCTGAGTCGTTCGCTGTCGATTCCCGCCGGCGCGTGTCAGGCCGAGGGCTTGGTCAGGAACTCGGCGGTGGCGGAAATCAGCTTGTTTAGAGGGGAATCGGCCAGGCTCTGGATCCGGCGCCAGGCCTCGTCGAGGGTCCGCTTGGACCCGGCGATGACGGCCTCCGGATCCTCGTCGGGCAGCGGCTTGACTTCGAAGCTGACGATCCGCCGCCGGCCGGGCGCCAGGTATCCGACCTCGAAAAGGACCCGCAGGTACTCGGCCAGCTCGGCCACGTCGTTCCGCGTGCCTTCCATGCCGAACCGGGGGTGGTTGTCGCCGTAGGCCGGGTGTCCGGGATCGTCCATGGCGCAGTTGCCGATGTGGACATGCACGAGGTGATCCGCCGCGATCCGGAGGGCTTCCTCCGACGACTCCGACAACAGCGGGAGGTGGCTGAGATCGAGCATGAGGCCGAAATCGGGATGGTCTCGGCGGACCGCTTCCGATACGCGCACCGCGTCGACGGTGGGGCCGATGAGGCAGTTCTTGCCGTAGGGCACCTGGTCGAAGGTCTCGAGGACCAGCCGGATGCCTTTCGTCTGGCCGTAGGCGCAGAGCGTGTTGAGCGAATCGACGAGGCGCCGGATGGCGTCGTCGCGGTCGGCGCTCACCTTTCCGCTGAGCACGGCCACGGCCGGACTGCCGAGTTCCGCGGCCTGATCGATGGCGGCCTTCACGGCATCGACCGCCCTCGCCCGCTCGTCCGAATTCGGGTGGTTGAGGTCGAGGGAGCCGCCCAGAAGGATGGGCTGGGCTCCGAAGGGGATCTCGATGCGGGCCTGCTCGGCGAGGGCGCGTACCTGCGCCCGGACGCTCGGGTCCTTGATCCGCGTGATCTCGATCACCTCGAAGTAAGGGTCGAGAGCGATGGATCGGAAGGATTCGGCGATGGGCCCATCCCCGCCGCCGCATTGGGGGTAGGCCATGAAATGGACAATGCCGACCTTCATGTAGTCGTGCAGGGAATGGGCCATGCCTGAATCTCCTTTGGATCGGTCGAGGCTGCGTTGCCGGGCCTATACGGGGTTCGACGTCACCTTTGCGTCTTCCGACAGCCATTCGGTGTGGAAGAACTGGCCCCGGGGTTTGTCCACGCGCTCGTAGGTGTGCGCGCCGAAGTAGTCGCGCTGGGACTGAAGCAGGTTCGCCGGCAGCCGGTCCGACCGATAGCCGTCGTAGTAGGCCAGGGCCGAGCTGAAGGCGGGCACGGGGATGCCGTGCTGGACCGCCGCGGCGACCACGCGCCGCCACGCTTCCTGGCCCCGGTCGATCCGTTCGCGGAAATAGGGCACCAGGAGCAGGTTGCGGGTCTTCGGGTCCTGGTCGAAGGCCTCCTTGATGCGCTCGAGGAAGCGGGCGCGGATGATGCAGCCCTCGCGCCACATGAGGGCGATGTCGCCGTACTTGAGCTCCCAGTCGTATTCCTTCGACGCGTACTGCATGAGCTGGAAACCCTGGGCGTAAGAACAGATCTTCGAGTTGTAGAGGGCGTCCTGGATGTCGCGGACGAACTGCTTGCGGTCGCCCGAGTAGGCGCCGTCGGGTCCCTTGAGGATCTTCGACGCGTCGACGCGCTCTTCCTTCACGGCCGAGATGATCCGGGCGAACACGGCC
>CAYVOE010000038.1:0-298 GCA_964452795.1 uncultured Nitrospiraceae bacterium | reverse complement strand
GCGGCGCGGTGGGCGCACTGGTGGGGACGTGGTCCTCGGCGATGGTGGGTGCGGGCACGCCGAGGTCGAGGGCGCTCTGCGACGTCCACTTGCCCGTGCCCTTCTGGCCGGCGGTGTCGAGCACCACGTCCACGAGAGGCTTGCCGGTTTCGGCGTCGATCTTGGCCAGGATGTCGCGGGTGATGTCGATGAGGTAGCTGTCGAGCTCGCCCTCGCTCCATTCGGCGAAGACGTCGTGCTGTTCCGCGGGCGACAGGCCGGCGAGGCGTTCCATGAGGAAGTAGGCTTCGCAGATGAG
>CAYVOE010000037.1:0-19527 GCA_964452795.1 uncultured Nitrospiraceae bacterium | reverse complement strand
TTGTGAAGGTCGTGGATGAGCCACACGAGCGTTCCCGGTTTGCGTCGTGCGGTTCGCAGCAGTCCCGTCTGCGCGGCTCGCTCGGGTTCGCGGAACCCTGTCGAGCTCCGGGCAGCCGGCAGGGAGTGGGAAGGCAGCATGAGCACGGTACGGGTACTGGTGGGAACGCGCAAGGGTGCCTTTATTCTCACGTCGGACGGCAAACGGCAGGACTGGGAGGTCAGCGGCCCCCATTTCGCCGGGTGGGAGCTGTACCATCTGAAGGGGTCGCCCGCGGACCCGAACCGGTTGTATGCATCTCAGAGCAGCGGCTGGTTCGGCCAGATCATTCAGCGCTCGGATGACGGCGGCAAGACCTGGTACACGCCGGGCACGCCTCCGGGCGAACCCCTCACCACGCCGGAGGGATTTCCGACGGGCGAGAGCAACAAGTTCGTGTACGACACGTCGCCCGAGACGGGCAAACCCCTCACCACGCACCAGTGGTACGACGGCACGCAGCACCCCTGGGAATTCAAGCGGGTGTGGCACATCGAGCCGTCGTTGACCGACCCGGACACGGTGTACGCGGGCGTGGAAGACGCGGCCCTGTTCAAGAGCACCGACGGCGGCCAGAGCTGGCAGGAACTGCCCGGTCTCCGGGGCCACGAGTCGGGTTGCCACTGGGCGCCGGGCGCCGGCGGGCTGTGCCTGCACACGGTCCTCATCGACCCGAGCAATCCGGCCCGCATGTACGGGGCGATTTCCGCCGCGGGCACGTTCCGGACCGACGACGGCGGACAAACGTGGAAGACCATCAACCGGGGGCTCAATTCGCTGTACATCCCCGATCCGGAGGCCGAGGTGGGCCATTGCGTGCACCGCATCGCCTTCCATCCGTCGCGTCCGGAGGTGCTGTTCATGCAAAAGCACTGGGACGTGATGCGCAGCGACGACGCGGGCGAGTCGTGGTACGAGATCAGCGGGGACCTGCCCAGCGACTTCGGATTCCCCATCGAGGTCCACGCCCACGAGCCGGAGACGGTGTACGTGGTTCCGATCAAGAGCGATTCCGAGCATTTCCCGCCGGAAGGCAAGCTGCGGGTGTATCGCAGCCGCGCCGGCGGAAACGAATGGGAAGGGCTCACGAAAGGATTGCCGCAGCAGGATTGTTACGTCAATATCATGCGCGACGCCATGGCGGTCGACACGCTCGATCCCTGCGGTGTATACTTCGGCACCACGGGCGGACAGGTGTACGGGTCGTCCAATTCCGGAGATTCGTGGGCTCCCCTGGTTCGAGACCTGCCTCCGGTGCTGTCCGTCGAGGTTCAAACATTGCCATGATCCGCGTAGATTTGCCGGTACATTTGCGAACGCTGGCGCGCGTCGACGGCGAAGTGGCCCTCGAGATCGAGGGCGCCGTCACCCAGCGATCGGTGCTCGACGCCCTCGAGGCGCGTTATCCGATGCTGCGGGGGACGATCCGCGACCACGTCACCCACAAGCGCCGGCCCTTCGTGCGGTTCTATGCCTGCCAGCAGGACCTGTCCCACGAGGCCCCGGACGCCCCGCTGCCCGACGAGGTGGTGCGGGGCGACGAACCCTATCTCGTGGTGGGGGCCATGTCGGGCGGCTGAACCGCGATTACCCGTGAATACGAGAGGCAACGCCCCATGTATACCGTCACTTCCCCCGAACTGAACGCCCAGGAAATCGCCCGATACAGCCGCCACCTGATCATGCCCGAGGTGGCCATGGACGGACAGAAGCGCCTCAAGGCGGCGAAGGTGCTGCTGGTGGGCGCCGGCGGGCTGGGATCGCCCCTGGGCCTCTACCTGGCGGCGGCGGGGGTGGGACACCTGGGGATCATCGACTACGACGCAGTAGAGTTCTCCAACCTTCAGCGCCAGGTGCTCCACACGACGCACGACGTGGGGCGCCTCAAGACCGAGTCGGCCGTCGACCACCTGCGCGCCTTGAACCCGGAGATCGAGGTCACGGCGTATGAAACGCGGATCACCTCCGCCAACGCCCTCGACCTCATCCGGCCCTACGACATCGTCATCGACGGCACCGACAACTTCCCCACCCGGTATCTCGTGAACGATGCCTGCGTCCTCTTGGGCAAACCCAATATTTACGGGTCCATCTTCCGGTTCGAAGGCCAAGCCTCGGTGTTCGCGCCACCCGCCGGGCCCTGCTACCGCTGCCTCTTTGCCGAACCGCCCCCGCCCGGCATGGTGCCGAGCTGCGCCGAGGGCGGCGTCCTGGGAATCCTACCCGGCACCATCGGCTGCATCCAGGCGACGGAGGCAATCAAGCTGATCCTCGGCAAGGGCGAGCCCCTCATCGGGCGCCTGCTGCTCTACGACGCGCTCAAGATGCGGTTCCGCGAGATCCGGATCCGGCGCGACCCCGATTGCCCCGTCTGCGGCGATGCGCCCACGGTTCGCGAACTCATCGATTACGAGCAGTTCTGCGGCCTTCGCGGCGAAGAAGGGGCTGCGCCCTCCCTCGAGGACCGGTTCGAAACCACCGTCGAGGAATTGAAGGCGCGCCTCGACAGCGGCGAGGATTTTGACCTCCTCGACGTGCGCAATCCGGAAGAGTGGCAGATCTGCCGCATCGAGGGGGCTCGCCTGATCCCGCTTCACGAACTGCCCGCCCGCATGCACGAGCTCGATCCCGCCCGCGAGATGGTGATCCATTGCCGCAGCGGCGTCCGCAGCGCCCAGGCCGTCGAACTCCTGCAACAGGCCGGATTCCGGAAGATGCGGAACCTTCGCGGCGGCATCCTCGAGTGGGCCCGGAAGATCGACCCCTCCCTGCCCATGTATTAGCCGCCTGTTATCAGCGGAACTTCGGGGAAAATTCCCGTTCCGTCGGAAATGGGCCGGAAGCGCCTCCCCCGTGGCCGTTTGTTGCCGCTCCCGCCTTGTTTTCCGCACTTGTTGGGCCGTCGGCAAACTTGGCGCCAAGTTGAATGCCCCCGAAAACCTGTTGACGCATGGGGACCCTCTTGTTATCATGTACCCGCCCTCCTCGGCGCGTTTGTTCCGAGCGCGCCGGGGTCCACCCCAGGAAAACAGGCTCATGGTATCGAGCACGGACACCCGCAACGGATCACCGGGCAGCCGCCGCGACGCCTCCGTGGTGGAGTCGATCAAGGAAGACCTGCGTACCCAGATCCTGACGGGGCGGCTGCGGGAAGGGGCGACGGTGCCGTCGGAGCACGAGCTGGCGGCGCGGTTTGGGGTCAATCGAAACTACACGCGTCTGGCCCTGCGCGACCTGGCCCAGGAGGGGTACATTCTGCGGGCCCGGGGACGGCGATCGGTGGTGGCGCCCCGCGCGGGAAAGGGAGGCGCGGCCCCGTCGGTCTACGAGCGGCCGACGGTGGCGCTGGTGCAGCCGGAATGCATGACCCGGTTCTGCCGGGACGTGATGAACGGGTTCATGAGCCGCGCGACGCAGGGAGGGTTTCAGGCCATTGCGTACAACCTCCGGTTCGACGACGAGAGCGAGCTGGAGTTTCTGCACCACGTGCGCGAGCAGGGGCTTCGAGGGATCGCGCTGTGGCTGCAGCGCGACACGGAGGAAACCCGGGGCCTGCGGGCCCGGTTCGTCGCAGAGCGTTTCCCGCTGGTCCTGGTGGACCGGTATGTGCCGGGGCTGGACGTGGACCACGTGGTGACGGACAACGAGGCGCTGGCCCGCCACCTTACGAAGTGCCTGCTGGACGGCGGGCACGAGCGCATCGGTTTCGTCACGGACGAGTTCAACTACACGAGCACCCGCGACCGCCACGCCGGCTGGGAGAAGGCCCTGCGCGAGGCGGGCCGCGAGCCGGAAGACCGGTACGTGCTGAACCTGTCCGCCGACCCCGACGGCGCGTCGGCGGCGATACACGCCCTGATGGCCTATTGCGAACGGCCGACGGCCTTCTTCTGCGTCCACGACGCGTCGGCGAAGATCCTGGCGTCGGAATTGAAGCGCCTGGGCTACCGCATCCCCGAGCACGTCGCCATCGCCGCGGTGGACGACGAACACTACGCCGCGACCCTGGGAATCCCGCTCATCACGGCGCGACAGCAGAGCTACGAGATCGGGCGGCAGGCGGCCGAGATCCTCGAGCGGAGATTGAAGGACCCGGGGCGGCCGTCGGAGCGTCGCGTGTTGCCGCCGCTGTTTTCGGAGGCCGGGGCGGAGGGGAGGGGGCCGTTGCATCCGGAGGGCGTCGAATCGAAGGACTGAGCTTCGAGCGGCGTCTCCGTGGCGTGAAATCCGGGATACCCGTCCGGTCCCCCGTAGGGGCCGGCGCTATAAACCGAGTGAGTTTCCCCGAACAAGGAGACCCATCATGCGCAAAACGGGCTTTACCCTCATCGAACTCCTCGTCGTCATCGCCATCATCGGAATCCTCGCGGCCATCTTGTTACCTGCCCTGGCCCGGGCACGAGAAGCGGCCAACCGCGCCTCGTGCCAGAACAACCTCAAGCAGTGGGGCATCATCTTCAAGATGTTCACCGGGGAAAACAAGGGCGTAATGCCGCCCTTCAGCCCCTTCCTCCCGTACAACCGCATCGAGGAGGCGGCGGCCCTGGATTCGACCAAGCTCTACCCCGACTACTGGACGGACTGGAACATCAAGTTCTGCCCGTCCGACCCGCGGGCGCGCCGCTCGGACTCGGTGGGCTACATGTGGGCGCCGCCGGACCCCGTTGAGGAGCGTCTGGCCCTTGCGGCCACGCCCCAGCAGACGGCCTACGACAACGGCCTGTGCCTGCACATCCTGCTCAGCCAGCCCAACTCGTACGCCTATTTCCCCTTCGTGTTCGCCTATCACTACGACCTCTTCGTCTTCATCGACGGAGCGTTCCCCATCAAGGATGCCTACAACGCGAGCGCGAGTTTCTCGGACTGGTTCGCCACCCCCAACTACAAAGGACAGCGGTTCTACTATCCCCAGGCCGGGACGGCCTGCCACTGGGACATCCCCGTCGACGCGGGCGGCAACCCCGGCACCAACAACTGGTGGATCAACTTTGAAGGGCCCGAATCCATCCAGTCCATTACCCCGAGTATCCTTCCCGGCCATTTCCAGCCCGGCGCTTCGTTCGGAACGCGGGTGGACGACAACGGCAACCCGGCCGGCAGCATCAATTTCCCGCGGACGAAGGAAGGCATCGGCCGGTTCCTCATCACGGACATCAACAACCCCGCCGCCGGCGCCAAGGCCGAGAGCATGATCGTCACCATGGTCGATGCCTGGGGCGACGGACGCGTCTTCGGCGAAGTGCCGGGCGGAAACGTCAGCTCCGGCGGCACCATCGCGTTCAACCATCTGCCGGGCGGCAGCAACGTGCTCTACCTGGACGGGCACGTCGAGTTCGTGCGCTACGAAGCCAAGTTCCCCATGGGCTTCCAGGCGAGCACGTCCTACACCTCGGGCCTTCGTTCGCTGCTCTTGTGGCGTATCGGCTCGATGGCGGGCCAGGGTTAATGGCGTAGACACACCCGCGGGAGACCCGGACCGTCCGGGGTGAAATCCTGCGGCGCACAAGCGTGCGGGCACGGAGGATAGGGCGGGCCGTCCGGAATTGATTGGGCGGCCCGCCTCCCTCCCGTCCGTTTGGGGGGACGGGGACGAATGAACGGCGAAGGAGTTTGGAAAATGATTCGGCGTTGGTTGATGTGTGTGGGCATGTTGCTGGCGGTTGTGTGGGCTTCGGGTTGCGGCTCCAAAGAGATCGAGGTGGAGGCGGACCCGTCGGAGATGACTCCCGAACAGCAGGCCCTGTTCGACGAGATGCGGCGCGCCGAGCAGGAGCGGGACCGGGTACTGCAGACGCCGCCGCCCCAACCGGGAAGCTTCGGAGTGCAGCCGCCGACAACGCCGTCCTACGGCCGTTAGGGCCGGCCCGGGGAGCCATGGGGACGACCGGTGGGGAGGAGGGATGGAGATGAGTAACCGAGTGCGCCGTGGAACCGCGCTGCGCCGTGCGGTGCGACTGGGGGCGATCCTGCTGGCAGCGGCCGTATCGATTCCGACCGAAGCGCAAGAGGAAGTCGTCGTATTCAACGGCGGTTTCGAGACCGTGGACGCCGACCGGGGCTTCGCCGCGGGGTGGAAAGCCGCCATAGGCGGAGGCGCCGACGCGGAGGTGGAGGTCGACACGCGGGAGCGACATTCGGGCGAGCGGTCGATGCGCATCACCAACCGGTCGCCGTTTCAGGCCTTCGTTTTCGCGTCCTTCGCGTCGGACCCCATCCCCGTCGAGCCCTCCACCACCTACAACCTCCGGTTCTGGGTGAAAGGGCGACAGGCGCAGAACTGCTACGCCTCCGCAGGTTACGGTGCGGAGGGCGAGACCCGGAAGGCCCTCCCGGCGGGCGATTTCGACTGGCGTCCCGTCCTGTTTTCGTTCACCACGCCCGAGCGCGCCGCGTCGCTCACCCTCCGCTTCGCCAGCGACGACGTCACCGAGGCGATCTGGATCGACGACGTCCGCCTCGAGGTGTCGCCGCAGCAGTGGGCCAACCTCGCGGAACGCCGCTATCCCAAAGATTTTCCCGGCGTCTTTCCCCGGTCCCGGGGACCGCTTCCCGAGCGGCTGGTGGTGTACGACGACACCCGCGGGAACGACCGCGACGTGAGCCGTCTGGTTTCCTGTCTTCAGGGGCTGGTCAATCGAAGCCGGCCCCGCCTCTACGTGATACACCGCACGAATCCCGCCTATTACGACGAGGTCTGGCTCCGTTACCTCCAGGAGAAGGGGTACACGGGGACGGAAGAACGGCTGAGCGACCTCGAGAGCCTCGTTGCGCGCTTTCGCGACGAGATTGCGGGCGTCATCGTGGTCGACCCGGACCTGCCGGGGTCCTACGCCGCCGCGGCCATGCTGGGCGGGATCGAGAACGCCCTGCCGGCCACCCCGGAACTGGCGGACCGGCTCGGCCTGCCCGTGGTGCAGGACCTGCGCGGACGGTGGAAGCGCAACGTCGATGCCTACCGCCACGTCTACGACGAATGCTGGGACCGGATGAACCACCACGTCCTGGCCTGGACCCATCCGACGAATGCCTCGACCGATTCGTGGGACTACATGACCCAGTTCAATATCTTCCGCTTCTGGGTATCGAATCCCGCCGACAACGAGCAGGGGGCCGACCCCGACGCGGAGGAGCGGTTCGTGAACGAGCTGCTGGCGAACACGCCCGCCAACGTGCCCGTCATGGGCTGGCCCGCCTCGGGCGATCGCGGCGGCGTTCCGGAGTACACAGGGGTGCGGTGGCTGTCGGAGTTCGGCAAATTCGTGCCGGGCACCGAGTTCGCCTCGAACCTCAGCATCCACTCGGCCGTCGAGCCGCCCGCCGAAGCGTTCCGTCGCGAGACTCCGGCCCCTGCCGTCGAGCTCGATCCCAACAAGACCTACATCAGCGTCAATATCATGGACAGCGGCGACGCCGTGTGGTACTTCCAGCTCTGGCAGCGGAAGATCTGGTCGGACCCGGTGCGGGGTACCGTGCCCATCGGCTGGTGCATGAACGTCACGCTCGGCGATCTGCTGCCCGCGGTGGCCCAGTGGTACTTCGAGAACGCCACGCCCAACGACACCTTCTTCGGCGCCGTCAGCGGGCTGGGCTACATGAACACCCAGGTCTACGCCAGCCGCTTCCGGCCCGAGGACCGGGCGCGCATCCTGTCCGAGTACGCGGCGCTCACCGGCGAGTACTGCCGAAAGCTCGGCCTGCGCGGCGTCGAGCTCTACAACGGGTCCTGGGGCGAGAAGACGCCGCCCACACCCGACACCTTCCCTCGGTTTGTGGACGCCATCGAGGGGCTGGACTACATCCTCGCCGACCTGGGCCGACACGAGAACATCACGCCCGACAACGCGAACTATTGCATCGGCGACACCGTCGTCTTCCATACCCTGACACGGTTTCAGGTATGGAGCTCCTCGGCCGAGACCCTCCGCGACACCATGGCCAAGGACAACGCCTGGCTGGTCGAGGAGATCCGGACGAACACGCCCCGGACGAAGCCGGGGTTCATGAGCGCCATGGCCATCAGTTGGTACTACTATCCCACCTGGTTCAAAGACCTGGAAAGCCGGCTCGGACCGGACTACGTCCTGGTGAGTCCGCCGGAACTCGCGCGCCTGTACCGCGAGCACCTTTCCGGCGGCGACGAGGCCCAACGACGGGAGGATCCCGCGCCATGAAGATGCATGTTTCCCTATTGCTGGGGCTGATGCTGTCGGCGGCGACCCTGGCGGCCGCGGACGACGACCTGCGGTGGTGGCCCGTGCAGAAGGCGCCCCGCGCCGTGGTCCGGGTCAAGATACCCGTTCGCATCACGCCGTCGGAACGGCCGCCCTATTACAACCACGGCATCGACAGCGGCGCCCTGCACATGCTGGCGGAATCGTTGTCGGGGCTGGCGGCCAAGGCGGTTAACGAGGGCCGCAGCGACGAGATGGTGTGGATCGCCACGTCCAACCTCGACTACGAGGACTGGTACGCCCACGCCCTTTCCCGGCTCCGCCTCGAGGTGCGGGGCGAGATGTCGCCCTGGGAACTGACCGAGCGCATGGTCGAACAAGGCGTCGTGAAGGGATACATCCTCTATCGCCGGGACCGGTCCCGAGGCCACAACAACGAGCACCGGCCCGGCATGGATCGGTCGGTCAACGTGGCCACCAGCCTGGCGGGCCTGCTGGACGGCGTGCTGATCGAGGAGGATCTCGAGGAAGAGGCCCGGACCCGGGGGCTCGAGCGGCTGGCCGACGCCCGCGAATGGACGCAGCGGGAGGTGTTCGACCGATACCGCGACCGATTCAACCGGCGCATGGTGTGCACCCAGGACCCGAAGAAGGCCCACATCCGGGACCTCGCCATCGCCCAGCAGGCCTTCACATTCTACGGCTACGACGACCCTGCGGAGGCCGTGATGGAGTGGCTCGAACCGTTGTCGCCCGTGCTGGGCTGGAACGGCGGCGACGAGTACGACACCACCTACATGTCGAGCGTGTACGGCCACATCCAGACGGCCACGGACTGGTGCATGAACCTGCCCCTGCTGATGGCGGCCTCGGAACAGGCGGAAGTCCCCCAACCCCGCCACCTCGACCCGCACGGCATCGACTGGGACGACACGCGCCACGCCACCGCCTTCGTGATGACCGACGGCGACAACGTCCAGTGGTACATGGGCGGGTTCATGCGGGCCCAGGGCGAAAGCTGGTACGGCAATCCGGAGCGGGGGCGCTTCCCCTTCGGCTGGTCAAGCTGCTTTGCCCACCTGGTGCAGCTCTGTCCCGAGACGGTGGCCTACGGCGTGGGCACCCAATCGGCCAACGACGAGTTCATCGAGTGGGGCGGCGGCTATTTCTACCCCGACGTGTTCGCGTCGAAGCGGCCCGACCCGGAGGAGCTGATGGCGCTCCATGCTCGACGCACCTGGGCCCACATGCGGAAGACCGGCACCCGGATCATCGGGTTCAACTTCTCGAAGTTCGCCTCGGAAGACACGGTGCGCGTCTGCGAGATCTACGCCCGCGAGATGGACGGCCTCCTGGGCATCCTCGCCTTCCAGTACTACCCCTATGAAGGCGGCGCGGGCGACATTCACTGGGTGGCCGACCGCAAGGGCGTCGAGGTGCCGGTGGTGTCGGCGCGCTACGCCATCTGGGAACACACCAACCAGCGGCCGCGTTCGGGAACGCCCGCCAAGGTGGCGCGCGAGATTGCCGAGACGGTCGCCGCCGCCGACCGCGAGGGCCGCCGGAACCTCGACTGGGTCATCACCCATTGCTGGTCCTTTTTCCGTCCCGCACCGGGGACCGACGAGGACGCCGAGAACATGGAGCAGGCCGGCGCGAGCGAGAAGGGCGGCCTCCGCGGCTATTCGCCCGTGGGGTGGTGCGTGGACCGCCTGCCCGACAACGTGCGCGTGGTCCTGCCGGAAGAGCTCCTCTGGCGCATTCGCATGGAGCACAATCCCGAGCAGACGAAGGCCGTCGTCGAAGGCTGGACCCCGGAGATTCCGCCCGTCGCCGGAACCGGCGGTCCATGAGCCCTTTCCCGGGAATCGGCGCGTGCCGGTGAACCGATGGGCGCGGGCCCGCATCGCCCGGTGGGTGGATCGGCGCCTCAACGCCACCCACGTGCCGCCCCCGTACCGCGCGTCGGAAGGAGCCCGTCGGCTCCACGAGACCCTCTTCGTGGCCGATCTCCACGCCGACACCCTGCTGTGGGATCGGGACCTCCTCGCACGGTCGGAGCAGGGGCACCTCGACCTGCCGCGGCTCGTCGAGGGCGGGGGCACGCTCCAGGCCTTCACGGTGGTGACGTACGTGCCGCGATCGAGGCGGTTGGGCCGCCCGATCGATCTCACCGGCCAACTGGCCCGGGCCCAGGGCTGGCCCGCCCGCACCTGGAACAGCCCCTTCGAGCGGGCCCTGTTTCAGGCGGAGAAGCTTCACGACGCCGCCGCGCGGTCGGAAGGGCGGCTGACGGTGTTGAAAACCCGAGACGATTTCGAAGGGTTCCTCGAGCGGCGGCGGACCGATCCGCGGATCGTGGCGGGGTTTCTGGGACTCGAAGGGGTCTATCCCCTGGCGGGCGACCTCGCCCGGGTCGACGCGCTTTACGACGCGGGCTATCGGATGGTGGGGCTCGTCCACCTCACGGGGACCGAAGCGGCGGGCGCGTCGTCCGAGACGCCCGGGAGGGGGTTGACGGATTTCGGCCGCGCCCTCGTCCGTCGTCTCGAAGAGCGGAGCGTCCTCATCGACCTCGCCCATGCATCGCCCCAGGCCATCCGCGACGTATGCGCCATGGCAACCCGGCCGGTGGTGAGCTCCCACGGCGGCGTCCAAGGCACCTGCGACAACCCGCGCAACCTGGACGACGAAGCCATCAAGGCCATCGCCGACACGGGCGGACTCATCGGGATAGGATACTGGCCCATCGCCGTCTGCGGGACCGATCCCCGCGCCGTCGCCCGGGCCATCCGGTATGCGGCCCGCGTGGCGGGAGCCGATCGCGTGGCCCTGGGCTCCGACTTCGACGGCACCGTGACCACGCCTTTCGACGCCTCCGGCCTGGTCCAGGTCACCGAGGCCCTGCAGACCGAAGGGTTCCCGGAAGAAGACATCCGCGCCGTCATGGGCGAGAACGTCAAGCGCCTGCTTCGCGAGACCCTTCCCCCCGCTTCAGCTTCGTCTTACTGCGGCGGAGGGGGCGGCTGAGGCGGTTGTTGCGGTCCCCTCATCATTTCCTGGTGAATCTGCAGCATCTCCTGCCGCAGTTGATCGGCGTTCTGCTGCGGATCCTCCGGCGCGGGCGGGCCCACATCCTCGTCCGCTCCGCCGCCGCAGCCGAACCCGGCCATCGCCGCCACACATGCCGCACAAACCCAACGACGCCAATCCGTCAACACGAACTTCCTCTCCTACCGTTTTCCCAGGCGCTTTTACCGGGCAAGGCGTTCCCGGCACGCCGCGCGCACCGGGAACGCCTTGATTGATTCAGTGCATCGAGGTTTGAAGCGAGGCTCAGCCGTAGCCGCCCCAATAGCCCAGTTCCCAGTAGATGAAGGGCAGGTTATCGAAGCTGGCGACGGGGAAGCCGGCGAGCGAGTTCGTCGGCAGATTCGTGATCTTCAGGGGAACCTTCACGTTCAGCTTCACGAACTCGACGTGACCGTCCATATACAGCACGTTGGAGCCGCCGGGAACGTGGTTGAACCGCGGCAGACCCGAACCCCAGAACGCCGAATTGTGCGTCCGGTTCTGAGAGTAGGCGTCCCACATGACGGGGATGGTGCTCTGGGCCTTGGCGCCCGCGGCCGGGTTGTTGATGTCGGTGATGGCGAAGCGCTCGATCCCTTCCTTCAACCGCGGATAGGAAGAGGGAAGGCGCGTGACGCCGTCGTCGTCCAGCCAGCCTTCATACCACGACCGGACGCTGTCCGAGCCGTAGGGCTGTCCGCCCACCAGGGTATAGGTGATGGGCGTGATGCAGGACCGGTCCACCTGAACCAGATCGGCGGCGCCGTAGGTCGTCTGGACGGCACCGACGCGGGTGCTCCCGGGAGGCGTGTCCAGCATCATGGCGTACTTGTAGTCGCAGATCTGCGACATGGTCGTGGCAAGATAGGGGCTGTAGCAGTAGGAAATGGGCATGGACAGCTTCGATTCCAGGCAGATCTTCTTGAGGGCCGGATCGCCGGTGACCGACTTCGAGATGCGGTCGATCTGGGCCGGGAAATCCATCTCCATCCCGTAGGCCTGGCTGCCGTACTGGTCTCCGCCGGGATCGCTCGGGCAGCGGGCGATGGCCGGGTCGGTCCAGTATTCCGGATAGAGCTTCCCGCCGTCGAAGCCCATGATGTAATAGAAGGCGTAGGGGGCGTAGTACATGGTGTCGGGGAACTTGCCCTTGTTTTCCCCGGAGAACATCTTGTGAATGATGCCGAATTGTTTGAGGTTGTTGGCGCAGGATGCCCGGTTGGCCGCTTCACGCGCCCGAGCCAGGGCCGGCAGCAGGATGGCCGCCAGGATGCCGATGATGGCGATGACCACCAGCAGCTCGATCAGGGTAAAACCGCGCTTCTTCATGTGGATGATGCCTCCGTTGTATGCATGAGAACAGCAAACCGTTTCGAGGCGAAAAGGCGGGGACGTCGGAAAGGCGTTGAAACCAGGCACGGATTTTCCGAGGGCCCCCTGATGATGTCTTCGGTTCCCTCCTTTCCGTGTTGCTGAGGGATCGGTCGGCCCGGGAAGGCGCTGCGGAAAGGAGAGTGGCCGATCGCCCTCGTGTGCTGAGCTTATATTGACAGTGCCACAACTCCGAATCTGTGTCAACCGAACATTTTGAAAACCGGCGAAGGGCGGATATACTTAGGTTGCTTGATTCGATTCCGGGGCGGGGAAAGGGGTGCGATCCGGCGCGCATGAACCGCCTGTCTCCGGGGGGACTTTTGAAGGAGTCCCGCATGTCCAACCCGAACCTCATGGTTCCCTGGCTCAACGCCGCCCACGCCATGGAAAAGGCCCAGCTCCCCATCCTCGAGGCCCACGCGCGGCAAGCCCAGGATCATCCGTTGATCGCGGCGCGTCTGGAGGAGCACCTCGAACAAACGCGCAACCACGTCCTCGCCATGGAAGGATGCGTCGGGCGCCTCGCCCACCCCACGTCGACCGTGAAAGCCCACATCGGCACCCTCCTGGGCACGCTCCAGGTGATGTCGTCGGGCGTCCTCGGCGATGCGGTGGTGCGCAACTTCCTGGCGGGCTATGCGGCGGAGAAGTACGAGATCGGCGTGTACCGCGCCCTCATCGCCCTGGCTTCCGAGATGGGCGATGCGGAGACCGCGGAGGTGTGCCAGCGCATACTCCGGGAAGAGGAAGACATGGCGCGCTGGATCGAGGAACAGATTCCGACCGTGGTCCGCGAGACCCTGCGCCTGCGCTCGGCCTCGCACTGAAAGTCCATGCCCCCTGCCAAAAACGAATCCCTCGCCGGCTCCGGCCGGCATTCCGACGGGAAAGGTCCTCTAATGCTTGAAGAATCGTTTGCAGACGATGCCCGGCGCATGATCGAAACCGCCCACGCCGAGTCGTGTCGCCGGGGAAGCCCCCATGTCCGTACCGAAGCCCTGCTCCTGGCCATTACGCGCGACCCGGATTCGGCCGGCGCCCGCCTGCTCTCCGCCATGGGCGTCAACCTGGAACGGGCCTCCGAATGGGCCGAGGTCAAGGTGCCGCGGGGCCGGCCCCTCGAGACCGAGCGCCCCGTCTCCTACACGCCGCGGGCCAAGGAAGCCCTCAGCCTGGCGCACAAGGCCGCCCGCGACCTCGGCCGGCGGCGCACGGGCACCGACCACGTCCTGGTGGGCATCGCCCGCGAAGGGAACAGCCTGGCGGCCCAGTTCCTCCGCGAGCGCGACATCACGCCGGCCGCCCTCGAGCGGTTCCTGCGTCCCGCCGAGCCGTCGGAGCCGGTCTCGGCGATCCCGCCGGTCCTGCCGGAACCCCTTCCGGAATAGTCGTCGTGTCCGCACGCGGTTTAGAGCCTCGACACGGGGTAAGGAGCCGGGCGGCCGTCGGCGGCCACCCGCTCCACCCCATGGTGGTCCCTTTCCCCATAGCGTTCCTCACCGCCGCACTCGTGACGGACGCCCTCTTCGCCCTGCGCGACAACGCCTTCTGGGCCCAGATGTCCTATTGGCTGCTGGCGGCGGGCACCCTCACGGGCCTCGTCGCCGCCGTGCTGGGTCTCATCGACTTCTTCGGGCTCGAGGCGCCCCGGAACCATGCCGCCGGATGGATCCATTTCCTCGGCAACGGCGGGGCGCTGGCGCTCAGCGCGGGCAACGTGCTCCTGCGCGTCGGCCAGCCCGCCGCCGTGGTGTTGCCCTGGGGACTCGTCCTGTCGGCGGTGGTGACCGCCATCCTGGCCGTTACCGGCTGGTACGGCGGCGAACTGGCTTATCGGCACAAGATCGGCGTCATACCCGAAGGAAAAAGCTGAGGGCGACACCGCCGACGGCGATTCGGCTTCCCGGGCGTCGGGGGAGAACCGTGGTCCGGCATTCCGTCAATCAAACTCCTCCATATGAAATATACTCTCCTACTCTTTCCCCTCTCTTTGCGGTTGCGTTTCCCGCCCCTCCGAATATAGAATCCCGCAATGTTTTTCCGACGCAAGAAGAAGAAACGTGTCCTGGTGCTGGGGCTGGACGGCGTACCCAAGTCGCTGATCGAACGGATGGCCGGCGACGGCACCATGCCGTTCCTCGGCGAGGTCTTCCCGAGCGGCACGCTCCACCAGACCCGCGTCTGCCTGCCCGAAGTGTCCAACGTCAATTGGTCCAGCTTCATGACCGGGGCCAACCCGGGACGGCACGGCATTTTCGGCTTCACCGACCTCAAGCCCGGCACCTACGACATGGTGTTCCCGTCCTTTCCCGACCTGAAGACGGATACGCTGTGGGACGAACTGGGCGGGGCGGGCAAACGCTGCCTGGTCATCAATCAGCCCGGGTGCTACCCGGCACGGACCATCCCCGGCGCCCTGGTGTCGGGATTCGTGGCGGTGGACCTCAAGCGCGCCGTCACGCCTCGGACCCATCTGCCCGCCCTCGAGTCGATGAACTACAAGATCGACGTGGACACCCGGAGCGCCCAGGACAATCCGGACCGCCTTTTTGAAGAGCTCGACGCCTGCCTGGCGTCGCGCGAAACGGCCGCCCGTCACTTCTTCGACCTCGAGGAATGGGACTACGCCCAGGTGGTCATTACGGGCACGGATCGGCTCCAGCACTTCCATTACCCCTCGTGCGAAGGGGACGGACCCGAGGCGGACCGCGCCCGCGCCTACTACCGCAAGTGCGACGACCTCTGCCGCAAGCTGGTCGAGGCCTTCTACGGCAAGGACGAGCCCGAGGGGCTGTTCTTCCTGTCGGACCACGGATTCACGCGCCTCGAAACGGAGCTGGTGCTCAACGCCTGGCTGCGCGACGCCGGCTACCTCCGCTTCGAGAAGGAGCCGCCCGATTCCTACACCGACATCGCCTCCGACAGCCGCGCCTTCGCCATGGACCCGGGCCGCATCTACCTCCACCGCGCCGGCCGCTACCCCAAGGGAAGCGTAAGCGACGGAGACGCCCCGGCTCTCATCGCCGAGATCAAGGCGAAGCTCGAAGCCCTCGCAGACGAACAGGGGCCCGTCTTCGAACGGGTATGGACCCGCGACGAGATCTATGCCGGCCCCGAAGCCGAACGCGGCCCCGACCTGCTCTGCACGCCCCGGCGAGGCATCGACGTCAAGGGCGCCATCAAGAAGCGCGACCTCTTCAACGACTCCCACTTCACCGGCATGCACACGTGGGACGACGCCTTCTTCTGGTCGGCCTCCGCCCACGGCGACGAACTCACCATCGCCGATCTGCGCGGCATCATCTCCGCCCACCTGGCGTAGTCGACAGGGGCCGCCTGCTACGGCACCCGCGGTCCCGTGTTAGTCGCCCGCGGGCGGGGCCAGGCCCGTGGAGCCGGCGTCCGCTTCGGCCAGTTCACGCACCTCCGTCATCTCCGGGCGCACCGTCAGCACCGGGCACCGGGCCAGGCGGTATACCTTCTCCGCCACGCCGCCGAAGACCCTCCGGACGACGCCGCCGCGGCCGTGGGTGGGGAGCACCGCGAGGTCGGCGTCGCAGTCCCGCAGCGCCTGGAGCAGCTCGTACGCCGGCGTGCCCACCCGCTGCACCGTCTCGATGCGGACATCCGGCCACCGGCCCGCCACCTCCTCGAGTTCCTCCCGTTCCCGGGCATCCATGTCTTCCAGGGTGGCCAGGGCCGCGTCCGACAGAAATTCCCCGGCATAGATCGGCGAGTTCACCACGTGGGCCAGGTAGAGGGTGGCGTCGAACTCGCGGCACAGCGACACGGCGTAGGGCAGGGTGGCGAGGGAGAACCGCGAGAAGTCCGTCGGGAAGAACACGCGCCGGAGCTGGAGCTCTTCGCGCTGGAACTCGAGGAACTCGTGTTCCGGATGCTTGATCGTCAGCACCGGCGCCGGAGACACACGGGCCACCTCCTCGGCCACGCTGCCGAAGACGGCGTGCTCGAGCCCGAGGCGGCCGTGGGTGCCCATGATCACCAGGCCGCACTCGAGCCACTGGGCCATCCGGACGATTTCGGCCGTGGGCGCCCCGCGCGACACGTGGTGCTCGACCTCGATCCCCTGTTTTCGGATGCCGTCCAGGAGGCATTCCAGGCGGCCCGAGGCCCGTTCGCACAGGCAGGCCTCCACCTCAAGCAGATTCTCGGGCCACATCCAGTAGTTGGGACAGCCCCAGGGGCGCAGGGCGTTCATGTCGACCGCGTGGAGCACGTGGATCCGGGCACCATACCGCCGGGCCAGTGCCACCGCGTATTTCAGGGCGAAGTAGGAGTAGTAGGAGAAGTCGGTTGGATAGAGCAGAGGGCCTTGGCGGAACATGGGATACCTCCCTTCGCCCCCGGATCGCTCCGGGCGGGCCGAGATCGCACGTATCCGATATCGCCTTCAATAGCACTATATCGCATTTCGGCCGGTTTGACAAGCCACGGAGCCGGCGCCGCCCATAGCCGCCCTAATCGGCGGGGCCCATCGTTCGCCGGCGCTCGAGGCTGTAGGGCGGGCGCGTCATGAGGCGTCGGTCCTCCAGCGGACCGCCCACGGTGAAATGGTACAGGGACTGGTACTGCAGATCCCGAAGGCCCAGGATCTCGTGCGTCGGATCGTCGAAATAGCAGCCGATGCCCGTGCCGCGAAGACCCGCCGCTTCCGCTTCCAGATAAAGCACCTGACCCACCATCCCCGCTTCCCAGAAGAGCCGGCGGTAGTACCACGATCCGCCGCTTCGCAGACGCTCCTCAAACTCGGCGATCATGGCGACGCAGAAGGCCCCGTCACCGGCGATGTCCTGCCCGCAACTGACGAGGGCCGCCGCCTCGCGGAAGTCGCCATACTCCAGCACAAAAAGCGGAAGATCCGGCGGACAATGCCTCGCCGGCTCCCACAAAAAACTGTGGTTCAAAGCCCCCCGCAAGGCCGCCTCTTGAGCCGGGTCGCGCACCAGAAGGTACAGTCCCGGCAGCATTCCGAGGACGCGGTGCACGAAGAAGGCCAGGTGTATGGCCGGCGGCGGCGCCAGGACGTCCCAGGGCGCGGCGCCGGGCCGGGGCACCAGGCGCCGCAACAAGGCGTAGAAGACGTCTCGGTCGAGGGAGGTCCTTCCGTCGAGAGCCACGGCGCTCCGGCGCTGCTGGATGATCCGCCGCGCCGAAGGGCCGCCGTCGGTTCGAACCGGAACAGGCGGAGCGGGACGAAACGGCTCCGCCGGGGTGACAGGCTTGGCGGCGGCGTTCTCGACGGCGGCGATCATGGGCCAGTCCACGTGCTCGGTGCTCAGGACGTTCGCGCGCCCGCGCCACGGGCCTCGCGCCACGGCCTCGACGGCGCGCCGAGGCAGGTCTCGCGGCCATTCGCCTTCCGCGGCCGCCGGACCCACCGCCACCACCAGGTCGGGATGTTCCCGTTCAGCCCCGTCGAAGTCTTCCGACCGATCCAGCCCCAGGAGGGCCGCCGCGTCGTCGTCCGACAGGGCCTCGAGATGGACGCAGCGCCGGCCCTGCACGGCCGCCGACAGCGCCAGGGCCGCCAGGGCGTGGCCCGCGTCGTGCTGGCAGTAGCGATAGGCCCGCTCGCCGTACTTCCAGGCCTCCCGCCAGTGGACCGACGACATCCCCGCCAGGAAGGTGCCCGGCGGAAAGGCCCCGACGAGCTCTTCCCACACCGCCGGGTCGAATTCGGTGCGGCGTTCGAGCCCGTGCTCCAACGGCGCGTAGTGGTAGACCGCCGGCCGGTCGTGCAGCCCCGGGACGGGCCCCGCCACCAGGTAGCCCTCCGTGGGATGGAGGTTCCCGCTCGAGGGGTTGCACCGCAGCCACCACCGCTCGCCGCCGTACTCCTTCCCCGCGGAAAGGGCCAGGGCATTCTCGAAGAATTCCGCCACCGAGTCGACGGTTACGGGCCGCGGCTCCCCCGCGCCGGGCGCGTGGATCGTCTCGTAGGGCGGCGAGGTGTCCTCCTCGGGAAAAGGGAGCCGAAACAGGGGAGCCCCTTGAAACCGACGAAAAGGGTCGGGCTGATTCGCCCAGTCCAGGTACCCCAGCGAAGGGGCGTAGCGATTGAAATGGTGCTTGGTGCCTTGGTGGTATCCGATGACGACGTTGACCGCTTCCATGATGTTCCTTGAAATGATTCGTTCATTGACAGTCCCGTGGGGGGATGCTATCATATAGGGCGTCCTTCTTTGGGTACCGTCGCCTTACACTCCGAGGTCGGATCCGAGGCGAGTTGTGCCCGGGGCGGGCCAATCCAGACACCGCACACGGCTGCGGTGCATACGGGAAGGAGGTCGAGTCTGAGTGACGAAAGTCCGCGTAAAACCGGATGAACCCTTCGAGAAGGCGTTGCGCCGCTTCAAGAAGAAGTGCAACAAAGAGGGGCTCATGCAGCGTCTCAAAGAGATGAAGCACTACGAAAAGCCGAGCGAGAAGCGCCGCCGCAAGCTGGCGAAGGCCATCGCTCGCCAGTCGGCCGCCGCCGAGTAAGCTCGAAGGCGACTCGAAGCAGGAATTCTCGGCAGGACCGTGCTCCCATCGGCACGGTCCTGCCGTTTTCCTTTTCTCCCCGGGGCCCCGCTATAATGGCCCATCGAATTGGGGAGGTTCGCCATGGACGAAGAACTCGTCACGGTCGCACAGTTCAACAACCTTCCGGAAGCCCACATGGCCCGTGGACTCCTCGAAACCGAGGGCATCGAAACGGTGCTCGAGAACGAGGAGAGCCGATATGTCCTCGGCATCCTCGACACGGGCAGCAGCGACGTCCTCAACCTGCGCCTCAAGGTCCTGCCCGCCGACGCCCACCGCGCCCGAGAGGTGCTTCGCGAGATCCAGCTCCCCCCGAAGCCGCAAG